>NZ_CAXGLS010000003.1:0-110415 GCF_964010655.1 uncultured Idiomarina sp. | reverse complement strand
TGTTTATTAACTAATGGCGAAATTGCCAACTGGACAACTAGGCTGACATAGTGGGTGATCCGGTTATCGGGCGTTTTTACAGCAATGATCCTAATTGTACCAACGTGATTAAAAAAGGTGGTTCTTCTGGTAGAGAGAGTAGAGCTGGCGCAGTCAAACGGATTGTCTCTGAAGTTGAAGCTATAGGTGATTTCAAAAATAAAGGTGAAGCTGATTGGTTGTATGAGCTGATTGATGATAGAAACCTTGAAGTTACAGTTCAAGCTGGATTGATTACAGTTCGAGTGTTATTACCTTTGCGGTTAGCTCCTAATGGTCATGTTCAGGCTGATGCAATAATAGTAGGAGGGTATTCTGTTCATGGTCAAAGTACCATTAGACATAGACCAGATGGAACATATGGTATATACGATGGGAAATATGACTTTGAAATGCACTGGAATATGTCTCCACGAGAAATTTCAAGAGAAATGTTGCGGAATTTTGGTACTTTTTTTGGAGCGCCAATAAGTGGAACACCATTTCAAATACATTATCATGGAAATGTTGGTACAGTAATTCCCTACCGTCCTTAAAAATATATAGGTATTAAGGTAGCTAAATGAAATTTATAGACATAAAGACTAAGTATTTAAAAAAATTATTAATATTAGTAATTTCATTTTTAATTGTATCTTGTGAACAATATAAATTAATGAATTCTAATTTATCAGTGAGTGAAGACACAGATCACTTATATGTATATGATAAATCGAAAAATTTGATAATCATTGATCAGTTAGTTGTAGATTATGAAATCAAAGGTGATGAATTATTTGTTCTTCGAATGGTTTCTGGCAGTATTGATTGTTATGACATCAATAATGTTCCAACCATAATCACTCATTATTCAGAAAAAAAAGAATACTGGATTATAAACTTAGGCAAAGATGAAATTGATGGGCCATTTGACGAAAATACATTTAAACTCAAATTGAAAAGTAAAGGGCTTTCGGATATAAATTTGAAAGTCCCAACAAATTACCGAGCCAATACTGAATATTTTATAAAAGAAAAGTCAGCTTGTTATAGAGTTGAGTAACACTTTTACACTTTGAACCCAAAGCCTCGCCCTCGCAGGGCTTTTTTCTTTGCTTACATCAAGACAAGTAGTAGCTGTTCAATATTCAGATGAGACGGTGCAGGGTCAGGGCATCAATAGTTGGTGGCGAGGGTGAGTAAATACACCATCGCCACCGTAAAAATTAGTGAGAACGTAACTGTAAATCCACTCGTGACTGATTGGATAATCTAGTCGCGTGTAGATAACCGATACCTGCTCCGGACTCCAGTCCATCTCTACACAAGCCCTATGATGTTTCGCTTATTCTCGTAAACTCTTTTGAGCTTTGGCTTGGGCGTAATGTTCTGCTATTTACACGAAGCCTTTTTCAGCTATC
This sequence comes from uncultured Idiomarina sp., assembly GCF_964010655.1. NCBI lineage: Bacteria > Pseudomonadati > Pseudomonadota > Gammaproteobacteria > Alteromonadales > Idiomarinaceae > Idiomarina > uncultured Idiomarina sp. The sequence goes on along the minus strand of NZ_CAXGLS010000003.1, from coordinate 108,976 downwards.
GACTTATAAAGATGGAATGCTATTTTTTCAATTCTAAGTTAGACAATGAAAATTAGCTCTGTTTATAAACGCTCAATGATGGCGTCTGTAAAGTCAGTAGTGCCATGACTACCACCTAAATCGCGCGTTGTACGATCACCTGATTCGATAACCTCAGCTAAAGCACGAGTAATTTTCTCTGCTGGCTCAGGCATTTCTAAATACTCAAGCATTTGCACAGCGGCTAAAATGACCGAGCTTGGGTTGGCTAAATTTTTACCTGCGATATCCGGTGCTGAACCGTGTACAGCCTCGAAAATTGCACAATCTTTGCCTATGTTTGCACCAGGCGCCATACCAAGACCGCCAACCAGGCCTGCACAAAGGTCAGATAGAATATCGCCGAATAAGTTGGTGGTGACTAATACGTCGAAGTCTTCTGGGTTCATCACCAAGCGCATGCATGCTGCATCAACAATCATCTCGGCTGATTCAATGTCGGGGTATTCATCAGCGATTTCGCGGGCGACTTTTAGGAACAGTCCAGAGGTTGATTTAAGGATATTTGCCTTGTGTACCGCTGTCACTTTCTTACGGCCTTCGCGGCGAGCAAGGTCATAGGCAAAACGCACGATACGTTCAGCTCCAGCGCGTGTGATTTTGCTCATTGCTTCCGCTTCTGAACCATCTTCACTGACTTTCTGACCCAAACCTGAGTACATACCCTCGGTATTCTCTCGCACCGTGATAATATCGATATTGTCATAACGTGCTTGAGTACCTTTGAATGACTTCACTGGGCGTAAATTCGCGTACAGACCAAAGCGCTTACGCAAACTGACGTTAATTGAAGTAAAGCCTTCTCCAACCGGAGTTGTTAATGGGCCTTTTAAGGTAACGCCGTTCTTAGCTATGGCGTCCAATGTAGCTTGTGGCAACAACTCACCCGTTTTCTCGAGCGCTGTGAGACCTGCGTCGACAAATTCGTAGTCGAATTCACAGCCCGCTTTTTCTAGAATAGCGAGGGCCGATTTGACGATATCGGGACCAATACCATCGCCTGGGATCACTGTGATTTTTCTGCTCATATTCGTTCCTTATGCCTAGCTACTACATTAAATTAGGAGTTTGCGGATTCCGAAAGTCTAGCACTACAACCGCCGATGGACTAGCGTGGATATTATTCGCTTGGGTGATTGTAATCATTCACTGCGCAAATGTGTGTGTTTAATGGCGTATAACTATGACAAAACGATATGGCCTCGTTTTTGATACGCAATAACTGCGTCGCATCTAAATTGAGGCGTTCGCAAAGTTTGGGCAGTAACGCGAGCCAGCGTTTAGGCGTTTGTTTTTCTCCTGCATAAAGCTGTTGTAAAAGGATGCAGCCGAGCAAGAAAACTGTTTGTTGTTTATTCGTCACTTCATGTTGAACCCTGATTAGGTGATTTACTTGTTCAGGTAGCCGCCAGCGATGAATTAGAATGGAGCTATATTTTTGCCTTTCAATTTCTACAACTGCGCCGATAATAGAGAATATACTGAGCGATGTATCATCGGGTACAGCGGGCCATCGAATGGCACTGGCAAGCGTAGGATGATGTATTAGGTCAGTTGCAATAATCTGCGCGATTAGCTTCTCTCGTACAGGCCATTTAATTTGAGCAGTTTGATTAAGTCGCCGCCAGAGTTCAATAAGTAAGGACAGTCGCTGCATCAGGCTCTCATGCAGCGGAATACGATGGCGGTCAAGGTGTTGCTGCAAACTGGCGGACGCCAGCACACGAGACGCCCGTTGCGCGCCAAGATAGAGGTACGCGTGTTTTGTTGATTTAAACGGGGCTACCTGCGCATGCTCACGCGCAGCTTGATGGAGCGCCTTTCTAAGACCCGGCTGTTGTTCAATTGCTGCGATGATTGGAGTTAATGAATCTGTTCCATCCGCAAATCGCTTGATTGCTTTAAGCAGTGTCTTGGGCGGTTTGACTGAGTTATTCAGATACGCTGGCGTCGCTCTCTTGTGCTGTAAAGCCGGTTCGAGGTGTTCGCTGGTTAGCTTTTCTACCCTGTACGGTCGACTTAGTTCAGCGTAGGGCCAATACTCTAGGTGATGTTCGCCGATTAAAAGTTGGTTTAGGGTTCCTTTGCCGTCTAAGGCGAGTTGGTATCGCGCCAAGTGCAACGACCAATCGACTAAATAGTACGCATAGTGGTGACGGCGTTCTTTTTTATGAAGACATGCATGTAAAACTTCAGATTTTAGACGATTCGTATTGCTTAAGTGGGTCGGCAAAGTACGAATTAATACTGCAGTCATTAATAGTCTTCGGAAAGGTGTAGCTAAACCTAGCTCATAACTCAACTTGAATACATTGATTGCGCTTTGAAGCGCAAGCGTGTGTGGCAGGTTTTGCGCTCGATGACCCAGTGCCCAGTGAGCAAAATAGTCAGGCCACTGATATTCACTTATCTCGTATTCAAGCTTCTTGGTTTGTGCGTATATTTCAACGGCAGTGGAGTGTACTAGTGCAGAGCGAAACGACGTTAAAAATTCATCTAAACGATTCATTGAGTGCCTTTATAGCTATCGTATGCGCCACTCCCCCAAGCCGTTAGTTGGTTATTTTCAAATAATAACGCAGTACACTCGTCCTTGGTTGTGATACCGTCGGAAGTCACATGATGTGTGCGATAAAATAGCACGTGGAGATCACCGCGTGAGGTTTCCTTTGCTTCATTTATATCAGGCGATCCGAGCATACGGATCACCTGATCCTTTGACATACCGAGTTCGAGCTGACCGATTTGCATTGCGTTGTAGGTTTCGCGCTCCTGCCACTTCATATCCGCTGGATCTGCTTGGTAAAATACTTTTACCAGTCCTAGAATGGCGATGTAGCCGACAATACCTACAAACAATACTAAGCCAAGCTTGCGCATTCGATTAGTCCGTAATGACTTTATAGCACGGGTTGTATACTGAACCCGGCAGCTTCATGCGACCTTGTTCAACAAACGCTCGTAATAGCTCATCAAGTCGCTTCATTAGACTTTGCTCACCATGAATCGTAAATACACCGTTTTTGCGTATCTGACGAATACCTTCATCTTTCACATTACCTGCCACGATTGCTGAGAATGCGCGACGTAAGTCCGCGGCTAAACGTTCTTTGGGTTGATCTGGATGAAGGTTGAGCGCAGCTACATTTTCATGGGTTGGACTGAAGGGACGCTGGAACTCTTCATTAATCTTTAATGTCCAGTTGAAGTAGTAAGCATCACCCGAGTCACGTCGATATTGTTTCACCGCTGCCATACCCGCATGCATGTGTTGAGCTACGGCTGCCGGATCATCAATGATTATTTTGTATAACTGGCGGGCTTCATCACCGATAGTCGCACCAATGAATTCATCTAAAGCTTCAAAATAGTCACGCGATGATGCAGGACCGGTTAAAATGACAGGTAAGCTTTGGCGCTGATTATCAGGGTGCATCAAAATTCCCAATAAATAAAGTAGCTCCTCAGCAGTTCCTGCACCACCTGGGAATATGACAATTCCGTGTGCGCACCGCACAAACGCCTCAAGACGTTTTTCAATGTCAGGTAAAATCACCAACTCGTTGACAATTGGATTAGGTGGCTCAGCAGCAATAATGCCTGGCTCTGTTAAGCCCAAATAGCGACCACCTTCAACACGCTGTTTTGCATGACCAATTGTTGCGCCTTTCATCGGACCTTTCATGGCTCCTGGCCCACAGCCAGTGCAGATATTGAGTCCACGCAAACCGATATGATAGCCGACATCTTTCGTGTATTTATACTCAATCTCATTAATTGAGTGTCCACCCCAACAAACCACCATATTGGGCTCTTCTTGAGGGCGTAATGTACGTGCATTTCGTAAAATATCAAAAACAACGTGAGTCAAGGTCGCGCTGTCAGCGTGCTCTAAGTCAGTTTCTGAATAACGCTCACCCGTAAACAAGATGTCACGCAAGACTGATTCAAGTAGCTCTCGGATGCCGACAATAACCTCACCATCTACGAAGGCTTCTTCTGGTGGTTCGATAAGCTCGAGTTTGATCCCGCGCTCACGGCGAATGATATTGACTTCAAAGTCTTTATAACTGTCGTAGATATCCGCTGAGCTATCGGTGTGGCTACCTGCGTTAAGAACTGCTAAGCAGCAGTTACGAAAGAGCTTATAAAGTTGACTATTTGATGATGCTTTTAATCGTTCGATTTCTAATTGTGATAGCAGGGACATGCTTCCCTGAGGTGAAATACTTGCTTTCATTACTTATTTCTTACTCCTAAACAGTGTTCCTCAATTCGATACAGCGCTTGCTAATACAATTTTATTTCTGCCTGTCTTCTTGGCTTCGTACAGTGCGTTATCAGCTGTTTCGAATAGTGAGGTTAACGATTGGTTGACCTGCTGTAACTCAGCAATACCAACCGATACGGTAATCCTAATATCTTCTGATCTAAATTTGAATGGGATATTACGGATACGTTCACACGCCTTTTCTAAGCGTGCTTGAGCATCTGCGATCGGTGTGTTGGGGAACAGTACGACAAACTCCTCTCCACCATATCGACAGACAAAATCTGATTCATTAACTGCCTTTCTTAACATACTTGCAATGACTTGTAACGTTTTATCGCCCGCGCTGTGACCGAAATTGTCGTTGATACGCTTAAAAAAGTCGATATCTAAGACGGCGATGCTGACAGGTTCTTTCGTTCGTTTGAAGCGTTGTTCTTCGACCCGCATACGTTCTTCGAGTGCGGCACGGTTAGGTAGCTTCGTTAGACTGTCTTGTAAGCTTTTAAATTTTTGCTCAGCCAACTTTTGTTTGTAATGATGCACCTGTTGTTCAAAATGTGTCAGTTTGCTGTTCAGTTTTGCCGTGGTGCGCTCGAAGTGCTGTCGCTCATGCTCTTCTAGTGCCAATTTTTCTTTCAATGTTTCATTTAACTGACACAGGTGGCTTGCTACTTCTTGCTTAAGTGTCTCTAAATGTTGTGCGCTCTGCACCGATGCATTTAATCGATCAACGTTAGATTGGAGTTGTTCATTGAGGCTTGAATTTTCACTCTCATAATGACCTCGCTCATTTACACTTTGATTGAGTGTGCCTTGAACAACACCTAGGGTTTGCGAAATTTCTAACAGAAAATTCTGCGCCGATTGGCGCTCGAGACTGACGCCATCAATGATGGTTTCTAGTAAATTGACTAACACTGAGAGTAATTCGGTGTTGTCGAGTTTCCCTTTAAGTTTTCTCGCGATTAAGTTGAGCTGTTGCTCTGTCGAGCCATTAAACTCCAATTGCGTGATAAGCTTAAGCACTATTTTTTGATGCGCTTGGCTTTGCTGTTCTGGTGCACTTACGATGTCACTGCCAAGCCGCTGACAATAGTTGAGCAGTGTAATCATCAACGGCATATAATGCATGATTGAGACGTGTTGTGATTGACTCAATTCAATGATGCGTTGTAACTCCGAACGCGCGCTCTTTGATAGGTTGGGTTGCTTGAGTAACCAGTTGAGTGTTGCAAAGGTGACTTCGTGAGCATCTTTTAGGTTGCGCTGAACTTGGTTGGCAACAGATTGGATATGAGCTTCTGACTCTGTCATAACAGGTTTCAAAAGTTCCATTCCACTGTTTCTTTGTAATAAACCGCGCAGCTTGGTTAACGCGTTATCAAGGTTTTGGTCTAAGCCTCCGCAAGCATATGAAAGCTGCGTTAGCATGTTGGAAAAATGAGTCCAGTCGTGTTGGTATTCGTCCTCGAGCTGTTTTCGCGACTGAATCGTTTGGTTGAGTCGCTTTTCTAATATAGCTAGTTTTTCTTCGGTCGAATTCGATTGATTCAAAACTCAGTCTCACAGCGTTTTCTTATGTTCATGCTCATAGTGTATACCATTCAATTATAAATGTTCGATGAAAGCACGTAAAAATTTGCCTGAAACCCGCTCATTAGACGGTAAAAATATGCGTCTAATCGCACAGACTCCCGCTCTTTGTTTCATCATGCTACTCTACGTCGGCATACTTACTTATAAAAATTAAAACCAGCGAGCTCATCACAAGGAGTTAACGTGTTTAAGAAATCTTTATTAGCACTTGCAGTCGCTGCATCAACGCCCGCTTGGGCCGATGTTGATTACCACCTTAATTTAACGAAGCCGACCCATCACACTGGCCAAGTTGATATTGTGTTCCCTGACGTTGAAAACGATTATATAGACGTCAAAATGCCAGCGTGGCGAACCGGTTATTATCGTATTTTAAATCTTGCCAATGGCGTACGTGAATTTAAAGCAACGTCAGAAGATGGTGAGTCACTGACTTGGGAAAAAATTGATAAAAGCACATGGCGCATTCACTTACCGAAGTCGGCGCAAGGTGATGACGTTAAGGTCAACTATCAAATTTATGCGAATCAACTCGGACGACGTAGTCGCCACATTGATGACTCTCACGCCTATTTAGACGCGTCAGCAGTGTTTATGTATGCCGACGAGTACCGCTCAGAGCCAGTGACGGTCAGCCTTGATGTGCAAGACGGTTGGCGCAGCGTATCAGGCATGGAGAAAGAGGCAGAGCATACGTTTGTGGCGGATAATTGGGATATCTTAGTTGACTCACCCATTGAGACAGGTATCAACGAACTGTATAAATTCAGTGTTGACGATCGTGACTACGAAGTGGTTTTTTGGGGTGAAGGCAATTACGATGCAGAACAAACCGTTAAGGACTTAGAAAAGCTTGTTCAGCAGTCGCAGAATATTTGGCAAGGTCATCCCTATGAACGTTATGTATTTATGATCCATGCGACTTCGGGAGCAGGTGGCGCAACCGAACATCGCAACTCGACGATCATTCAGCGTCCACGCTATAGCTACGTAAGCAGAGACGACTATCTAAGCTTCTTATCAACAGCTTCTCACGAACTGATTCATACTTGGAACGTAAAAGCCTATCGTCCGGAAGCCTTAGTGCCATACGATTATCAGAAGGAAAATTACACTGACCTATTCTGGTTAGCTGAGGGCTCAACAAGTTATTTCCAAAATCATTTGCTGATGCAAGCAGATATCATGACGACTGATGAGTATTTCGAACGCGTTGCTTCTGGGATCGAGCGTTTTTACGGCAAACCGGGGCGTGAAATCATGTCTGTGTCAGAAGCATCGTTTGAAGTTTGGAGTGACCAGTATGGCGATCGCGCTCACAACTTCTCAGTTAATATCTACTCAGAAGGTGCGATGGTTTCATGGTTGTTAGATCTAGCGTTAATTGAGCGCACTGATGGCGAGGTGACTTATCGCGATGTTCATAATGCACTTTATCAGCGTTTTGATGCCGATGAGGAAGGCTTTAATAGTGATGATGTTGTCGCTATCTTAGATGAGCTGACAGGTCAGTCGTGGCAGCAGTGGTGGGATGAGCATGTCAATGCGCCCGTCGCTGAGATCAATTTTGATGAGTTGCTGAATACCGTTGGTATGAAGCTGACATTTGCTTCAGCTGATGAGCAAAAACCTTGGGCCGGTTGGCGTGGTAAAGCAGCCGCTGAGGGTGTTGAATTGGTTCAGGTAGAGCGAGGCTCACCTGCTTGGGACGCCGGTTTTACTCCAGGCGACGTGATTGTTGCTTATGATGGGCAGCGTGCGGCCGATGGACGTTTCGAAGAAGCTCTGCAAGAGCGTGAAGTCGGTGATACGGTTGAAGTCACATTCTTCCGTCGTGACCAACTTCATACTGCTGAACTAGTACTGGGCGAAGAGCAACATACAGGTGCGAAAATTGAGCCGATAGAAGCACCTTCTGCTAAACAGAAGGCACGCTTCTTACAATGGTTACAAATTCCTCACCCGAATGCGAGTTAATCCTACTGCCGTGCAAGGCGCTGCCCACTCGGTGGCGCCTTTTCAAAGTTTGAACGAAACGGATTGATATCTAATCCACCTCGACGCGTGTAACGGGCGTAGACAGTCAGTTGCGTGAAGCCCAAGCGCTGCAGGTCGATAAAAATACGTTCCACACACTGTTCGTGAAATTCGTTGTGTCGTCGAAAACTAATCAGATAGCGTAGTAAGCTTGCGCGATCGAGACGTGGTCCAACGCCATGTATGTAAACTGATCCCCAATCAGGTTGATTAGTAATTAGGCAGTTTGATTTAAGTAAGTGGCTATGCACTGAAATTGATTCAATGATCGAGGTATCGACTGTTAATAGGTCCGGTTGGTAATCGTAGGTGCTTACTTCAATATCTTGTTCGTCAATACACGCTCCTGGTAAGCCACTTATCGGCGTGCCACTTAATTCATCTAAAGAACTTAAGCTGACTAAGACATTAGCACCGGCGCAGGTCGACAAATCGTGCTGCATGATATCCGCAACGGTTTGCCAGTCTTCGAACCGACTCTCGTTAAAGCTATTTAAATAGAGTTTAAATGACTTTGATTCAATTAAATGAGGGCTATCACAGGGCACAGAAAATTCAGCAATAGCCACTTGCGGTAAGCCTCTATTATTCAGCCATGAGACTTCATATCCCGTCCAGTCGTCTTGACCATCAAACGGTAGTTTTTGAGTTATCCCAATGGGTGTGCGATTAAGTTCGCGAGCTACAGCATGCAACTGGCTCGGGTCGTATGTGGTTGGGTAATCAGTGGCTTTACCCAAGTTTAGGTGAGCGAGTGGGTCGTTTTTTTGCATTGATGCGCTCCATGGTAAACTAAATTAGTTAAATCTATTTTACGCTGTTAAAAGGAAATGCACCAGATGAACCCCGTATCAACTGAACACGCCGTTAGCGTTTTGTTAGAGCGCTACCTCGAAGTGATCCCTGAACCCAAAACCGAATGGGTTGAAGAGTGGGATGCTAAGATATATCAGCAACGAATAGGTGAAGAGCAGGTTATTTGGCGGCCTGTAAAGCGTGATGAAGTGCAAGACTTTAGTAAGTTAGAGTCAGCATTAGACATGCGATTTCATGACAGTGTAAAACGATTATTTGGCGATTGGTTCAGCGGTGATCTCAGTCTCGCTTTTGCAACTGGTGAGACAACCCCGTCAATGGGCTTTGAATTGTTGATGCCGCAATGCCAAGAGGATGCTGAACGGCTGCTGCAAAATCTGACGGGGCACATTTTGATGAAGCGCAAGTTGAAGCAGCCTGTCACGATTTTTATCGGTATTTTACATGAACATGATGATTGCTTGGTCTCGATAGATAACTCCACAGGAGAGGTCGCACTTGAGTGGTTAGGGAAGCTACAGCACCAAACCTTAGCGGTCGATCTCGCTACATTTTTATTGCAATGTCAGCCACATAGTGGTGAAAATGACTAAGCAATGCGAGCTTAAAGTAAAGTGAGACATCATTAAATGCATTAAAAACAATGGGTTATTATTTTGGTGCGATTTTTGCTTAATTTGTCGTGAGTGCGCGAATGAGCACAATTCTTAAAATAACTAAAAATCGGAGATTGAAGATGGAATTCAGAAAGCTTGCATTGACTGGACTTGCGGGAATGATGACGCTCTCACTGTCGGGATGTATTGTTGTGAGTGAGCCTAGCTGGGATAAAGACGATCCACAGTATGATCAAATTCACGACGAGCGGGGCAATCGTCAGACAATTGCTCAATTAAATTTAAATGCTGATTTTGAGTCTGTCCGTAATAAGCTCGGTACACCTGATTTTACTGAACGATGGACCGAGGATGGCGACCAGTATCAAGTGCTTTTTTACCGGACGCAACGTGTTCACGCAGACGGTATGACCACTAAAGATGAGTGTACCCCGATTGTATTTAAGAATGGGTCACTGATTGGGACAGGTCAATTGGCTCTCGACAAGGTGATGTAATCAGAGTAGGTTGGTGATAGCGTACTATGTAATAGGAGAGTTGCTATGCCAACCGAAGTTGCCGTATCAACACAGGACGTTGAGCTTGTAGAGCTGGACGTATGTCAGCTCAATAGCGTAGCGTCCTTATTGTTTCAAACCTACCAAAATGATGCGCTGATGCAGCGTATCTTTCAAGCCGACAAAGCGGACTATGAAAAGCGTTTACGCGCAGCGATACGCGAGGAATTGATTGCTCAGTGGGACAATGGGCAACCCATTATCGCGGCGATGCATGATGAAGCGCTGTTAGGTGTCGTATGTCTATCAAAGGTTGAACATCAATTCGGACCTACCAGCCGATGGAACTGGTACATTTCGATGTTATTGACAGCAGGTTGGGTAAGTACGCGTTACGTACTTGATAAAGAGCGCCAAATAAAGTCATTACTCAAAGATCAACCCTGCTATCTGATTTCTTTCATTGGTGTCGCCGAGCAGTATCAACACCAAGGTATTGGGCAGTTACTGTGCCAAGCGGCGTTACAGGAGAGTGTTGAACGCGGTGGCGTTAAACAGTTGGCGGTATTTACTTCTGATCAGCAACAACAAACGTTTTTCAACCGTTGTGGCTTTACGCAGCAGCACGCTGTTGACGTTCATGACGTACCCGGCGCACTGCTCACCCTGAACGTCGATTAGTTGGGTTCACGAAAAGGCGGGAGATCGACGGCAATTAACTGACTATTATGCAAGGTTAACGTGCCTTCATAACGTGAAGTGCCGTCACTACTAAAGCCCATCACAAAGCGGCTTCGCCAGCCCGGATGACGACCTTTAAAAGACCAACGCGTGCTGACTTTCTCTAAATCTAGCATTTGCAGTCTCTGTTGCTTGCAATACCAAAGCGCGTGTTGGTAGGCATGCTCCGTTTGACGTCGGTGTTGCCAGAACAACCAAATCACACACAACAATAGTAAGAATAATAGTACATCAAATAGAGTGATCATGAGGCTTGTTGCGTCTTAAGTTTTAGGAGCTGCTGCTTGACCTCGATAGAAATATCATTTTGGGCTATTTTACGCAGTACCAAAGGGCGCAATTCTGGCAGTGAAACAGCGTCCTCGAATAACGCCTGAAACCATGTCTGTTGAAGCTCAGCAATGCGCTCAAGGTACAATCGGAGTAGCTCTTCATTTTGTAGTGTGGGCCATAAACGAGCGCCCACGACCGTTAATATATTGGCGTCGATTGGCTGCTTTAATAGGGTCATTACTGCTTTTTGCACACGTTTATCGTTGCTCATGCTCGCTAACGCCCGCAGAGCGTATAACGCACGTGTCTCATTCGCTTCGGTCAACTCGTTCAGATAGAAGTCGCGCAACTTTGCGGGTATTGAGTGTTGTTCTAGCGCCTCCGCTAAATAACGTTGTACCGTGGGCGCATAGTTTGTGTAATGCTCAGTAATCGCGGTTGCCAATTCGGGCAGATTCATTAAACGAGCAGCACAATCATGTAAGCCCTGTACGCCGATATGTTGCCAATCGTCGTGTTTGCCCATCAAGTAGTCAAACGTAGTATCAAAGTACTGGCTCGGTGCAGCTTGACGCTGAGTTGAAATATGTGCATGTAGTGCGGCACGCTGGGTTTGGCTCGGAGTAAATAAATACGGATTATGCTTGAGCTGCTCTTCTTGTTCTTTAGTCAGGGCATCAGTGAGTTGCTGGCCTAATGCGGATACAACATACTCAAGATATTGGTCACGCGCAGCAACATTCAGAAGTCCCCGTTCGTCCAGAGGAAATTTTAAGAACCACAGATAGTCCTGTTGCGGACTACTCTTGTGGCGAAATAGAATGGCCAGGTGCGCGTGATGAGCAAGCGGAAACGGATGAGGTTGCTGTTGGTGTTCAATAGCGGCAAAGGTCTCTACTGAAATTTGACTGAGTCGCCGACCCAAATCAAATACCTGAAATTCAGTGTTGCCTGCTGCCAAAAACTCGCCAATGGTTGCTATCTTATCAGTCACTCAACGTCTCCAAGCTTGAATTTAATTCGGTTTTCAATCAGTATTGTCGCCATTATATCGGTTATCAAACCTAAAGTGGTAATGGAGTCTCCGATGGAGCAGTATCAAAAAGCGGCCCGGCTACTCGATCGTATCGAACGAGAGTTAAATAGCTTGGGCCTCTGGCAATCTCATCAACCGCCTGTTGAAGCGTTGGATAGCCAACAGCCATTCGCTATGGATACCCTCGAGTTTCATCAATGGCTACAATTCATAATGATACCGCGAATGTGGTCATTGATCGATGCGAAACAGCCTCTTCCCGATTCAATCGCCGTCAGTCCGATGGCAGCGCATTCCTATCGAAATGCGATTGAGCAACACGAACAACTGATTGAGTTAATCCGTGAATTTGATGTCTTATTAAGTGGCTCTGATCCGTTGCAAGACGATGTCTGAATCCGACTTATTACAGGTCGTCTATAAAGACGAGTATCTCGTGGTGATAGATAAGCCTAGCGGCTTATTGGTTCACCGTAGTTGGCTCGCTTCGGATGCTAAGCGATTTGCAATGCAAATGCTCCGAGACCAGCTCGGTCAACGGGTTTACCCTGTTCATCGGCTTGATAGACCTACATCGGGTCTACTGATTTTTGCACTTTCGTCCGAGATTGCACGTGCGCTCAATGAACAGTTTGCCGAACGAGATATCAAGAAAGTCTATCATGCCGTTGTACGAGGCTATGTGGATGATGCTGGCATTATCGATTATGCGCTAAAAGAAGAGCACGACAAGATAGCTGATAAGCAGGCGCAGGCGGATAAACCGGCTCAGGAAGCCGTTACGGAATATCAATGTGTTGCTCGCGTCGAGTTGCCATTTAAGGTCAGTAAGAAACATGATACGAGCCGCTACTCGTTGGTCAAGTTAATGCCTCTAACAGGGCGTAAGCATCAGTTACGTCGGCATATGTCGCACATAAGACACCCAATTATTGGCGATACTCGGCACGGGGAAGGGCGGCACAATCGTTTTTTTCGTGAGCATTTTGATTGTCATCGCTTGCTACTAGCATCTACCGCGATCGAATTTCAACACCCCAAGACAGGCAAACTGTTGAGCGTTGAGATTGAAGTTCCAGAAATATTATCACGCCCGTTCGTCAGGTAACGGGCGTGATAATATCATAAGTACTGATTTATTCTGCGCTGCGTAGTAACGCATTAATACCGACTTTTGCACGCGTTTTAGCATCAACACGTTTAACAATAATTGCGGCATAAAGGCTGTGCGTACCATCGGCAGAGGGGAGTGCGCCAGGCACAACGACGGCTCCTGCAGGAACACGACCGTAGATGATTTTGTCGTTTTCACGATCGTAAATGCGTGTGCTTTGGCCTATATAGACGCCCATTGAAATGACTGCGCCTTCTTCAACGATCACTCCCTCGACGATTTCAGAACGTGCGCCAATAAAGCAGTTATCTTCAATAATCGTTGGATTGGCTTGTAGTGGTTCGAGAACTCCGCCAATACCCACGCCACCAGACAGGTGAACATTTTTACCAATTTGTGCACACGAACCGACGGTCGCCCAGGTATCCACCATACTTCCATCGCCAACGTATGCGCCGATGTTTACATAGCTCGGCATGACCACTACATTACGACCAATGAAGGCGCCTTTGCGAACCATCGCAGGCGGAACGACACGCATGCCCTCCGCACGAAAACGAGCACTGTCATAGTCGGCAAATTTAGCGGGGACTTTATCCCAAAAACGCGTTTCGCCGCCTTCGATGAGGTCGTTATCGTTCAGTCTGAAAGATAATAGTACCGCCTTCTTCAGCCATTGATGAACGATCCACTCCCCAGATACTTTTTCTGCGACACGTAATTCACCACGATCGATTTCATCAATGATATAGCGGACGACTTCACGTAGCTCATCATCATCGGTACGGGGAGAAATTTGATCACGCTGCTCAAAAGCTTCATTGATTAACTTTTTATACTTTTCAAACGACATGTTTGCCTCATTATCCATCTAAATCACTGGTAATTTGCTGTTTAAGTGCCAGCTTTTGTTCATCTGAGAGCGCTTCACCACGGTGTGAAGATACAATGAATAGATCCTCAGCTTGCTCTCCTATAGTGGTTATTTTTGCGGCTAAAAGACTGACATCAAGACGTTGCAAAATGGCTGCTATACGTGCGACAAGTCCCGGCCTATCAAGTGCTACGAGCTCGAACGTCGTACGTCCGCGATGTTTTACTGGTAAAAAATTCACTTGCGTTTTAACACTAAAGTTCTTTAATCGACGCGAGAGTGGCCGGTTATTCTTAGGTACTTTTCGGCGCCTATGTAAGACATCAAGCAGGTGCTGCTTCACTTCCTCAATGCGACGCGTTTCAGTAAGTGGTTTTCCGTTCCGCTGCAGTAAAACAAAAGTATCCATCACGAAGCCGTCACGAGTTGCCAATATTTGAGCGTCTAAGATAGTCAACTGCTGGCTATCTAACACACCTGCGACGGCAGCAAAAAGGTGTCCCTCATCATGGTGATAAACAAACAACTCAGTAGTACCATAGTTGTTTTCGTCACCAATTAGAATCAATGGCAGTTCGTCATCTTTTAGTTGCAATATATGCTGGGAGTGCCAACTAATCTGCTCCGCCGTGTGACGAAAAAAGTAGTCCGCTGTAAAGCGCCCCCAAAGCGCAAGAATGGCCTCTTTTTCATAACCGCCACTCAGTAACAAAGCCATTGCATTGGCTTTATTTTGCTGGATTTTATCACGCACGTCGAGCGTTGGTTTACTACTGTTTTGTTCTAATAAATAACGAGTCGCGTTATACAATTCTTCGAGTAAGGTTGCTTTCCAGTTATTCCAAAGCGAATGGTTAGTCGCGCGAATATCCGCTACGGTGAGACAATAAAGAAAGTCGAGTCGTTCAACCGTATCCACAATATTGGCGAACTCTTGAATCACGTCAGGGTCATGAATATCGCGTTTTTGTGCAGTCACCGACATGGTTAAATGGTGTTCTACCAGCCAACTAATTAAATCGCTGTCTGCTTGACTGTAGCGATGTTGCAAACAAAAATTACTGGCATCCATCGCACCGAGTTCAGAGTGGTCTCCTCCACGACCTTTGGCGATATCGTGGAAAATGCCCGCCAAGTAGAGGCAATGTCGACGCGTCATTTGAGCTACGCGTTCTTCGCATAAAGGAAATTGCCCGACATACTCTGGATCTGAAAAACGATAAAGGTTGCGTACTAAACGAAAGGTGTGTTCATCGACCGTGTAGGCGTGGAAGAGGTCAAACTGCATTTGACCTACAATCTGCTGCCATTGGGGCAAGTAGCTTGCTATGACGCCATGATGATGCATTAAGGCAAAAGCACGACCACAGCCTGATGGATGTTCGATAAGTCGCTTAAACCAGAAACGACAGTCGGGATCATAGCTTAATGGTTCGTTGAGCTGAGCACGCGCGTTACGTAATTGACGAATCGTGTGTGAATGGATGCCTTCAATTTCTGGGTGTTCAGCAATAATTACAAATGCTCGAATCAGCTGGCTATGGTCTTCGAATACTTCATCGTGGCGTGCACTGAGCAGGTGTTGATTGATCGCAAAGTGTTCATCGATATCAATGGTATGATGCAGGTCTTGCGGGTTAAGGATAGCTTGCTGAAAAAACTGCAGTAGCATCTGATTCAGCTCACTGACACGAAGTACGACCTTAAAGTAGTCTTTCATCATCAGTTCTACTGATTGCTTGCCTTCATTCCCGTAACCAAGACGCACTGCAACGCCGGGTTGAAAATCAAATAGTAATCTATCCTCGCGTTTGCCTACTTCAAGGTGAAGTGCGAAACGAATACGCCAGAGCCAGTTCATACATTCACGTAGTTCAACAAATTCATCGGCCGTCATGTAACCGAACTCGACTAGGCTTTCGTCCGAGTGGGTTTGGAAATGACGTTTGGCAATCCAACCAATGGTTTGAATATCGCGAAGTCCGCCAGGGCTGGATTTAATATTAGGTTCAAGGTTATACGATGTACCGTGATATTGCTGATGTCGTTGCCTTTGTTCGTCAAGCTTCGCTTGATAGAAGTCTCGGCTTGACCAGGGGAAGTCGGATAATAATCGCTGCTCATAGTCGCGAATGAGCGTTTCATCACCCACTACGGGTCGGCTCTCAATTAGGTTGGTTGCCGTGGTGATATCTTCAGAAGCGGCACTTAAGCACTGGGAAACTGTGCGTACCGAGTGACCTACATCGAGGTGCAAGTCCCATAGAAAAGTGACAAATTCTGACACTGCACAACGTGATAATGTATCCTCGCAATCAACTAAAATGAGTAGATCTATATCGGATCCGGGATGTAAGGTATGACGACCATAGCCGCCTACCGCAATCAACGCCATAGATTCATTGGAAAAGTCAAAGCGATGCCAGAGTTCTGTTAACAATTGATCGAAAAATTGAGCCCTATGGTGAATGAGCTCGTCAATATCGGCAGTGACAAAGTGGCCTTCTGACCAACGATGATAATGAGCAATGAGTTCGCGGTAGGCTCCGGCCTCAAGCGCAAGGTTTGAGGCGGGCCAATGTGCATAAAAATCTGCTTGCTCGGTATCCATCGTGTTATTCGCTATGCTGAATGACACGGGGCAGGTCAGTTTCTTCCTCTCGCAGTGTGAGTACCTCAACACCGTTGTCGGTGACCAATAAGGTGTGCTCCCACTGTGCGCTCAGGCTGCGGTCTTTTGTAAGTACGGTCCAACCGTCTTTCATCAACTTAGTGTGGCGTTTACCTGCATTGAGCATCGGCTCAATCGTGAAGCACATACCCGGCTCTAACACTTCACCCGTACCGGCCTTACCATAGTGGAGCACTTGTGGTTCCTCATGGAATACCGCACCAATTCCGTGACCGCAGTATTCGCGAACAATCGAATAATTATGTTGTTCAGCAAATTTTTGGATGACCTCTGCGAAATCACCTAAGCGAATACCTGGCTTCACCATTTTTATCGCTTTGTAGAGCGATTCTTGCGTGGTTCTTATTAAGCGCTCGGCGAGGATAGAAGGTTTACCGACGACGAACATTTTTGAAGTGTCGCCATGATAGCCGTCTAACTTGACGGTGACATCAATGTTCATGATATCACCCTCTTTCAACTTTTTAGGTCCAGGAATGCCGTGACATACGCAGTGATTTACCGATGTACAAATCGATTTTGGAAAACCATGGTAATTGAGCGGAGCAGGGTATGCGCCGTGAT
This sequence comes from uncultured Idiomarina sp., assembly GCF_964010655.1. NCBI lineage: Bacteria > Pseudomonadati > Pseudomonadota > Gammaproteobacteria > Alteromonadales > Idiomarinaceae > Idiomarina > uncultured Idiomarina sp. Next base: position 91,807 of record NZ_CAXGLS010000003.1, on the reverse strand, counting down.
CAACGATATAATCGTGACAGATTTTGTCTAACTCTTCGGTGGTCACACCAGGTTTGACGTGCTCACCAATCATCTCTAAAACACTGGCCGCTAAGCGACCCGCAGCGCGCATTTTTTCGATTTCTTCAGGCGTTTTGATCGATATACTCATTAAATACGGTCTCTTAAATTGGGCTACTTTTTTGCTTGTACATGCAGTCTACCAATTTAAACCCCGCTTAGCCATGCTCGGATGAGGATCGACGGCGGCATTTTTGTCGCTTTATGATTGCAGGACAACAGTGGATATGGTATAAAATGCGCGCTTTTTAAAAGCGAAAATTCACTTTAAATTTAAACCACACATATATCGACACATACCACGGGGTGCCCAATCGGGTCGTGCTATGGGGTATATGGAGGCTTAACCCCTACAAAAGGAAAAGTATTATGGCAAACGTGTCAATGCGTGACATGCTGAAAGCAGGTGTCCACTTCGGTCACCAAACCCGCTTCTGGAACCCAAAAATGAAGCCGTTCATTTTTGGCGCTCGCAACAAGATCCACATCATTAACCTTGAAAAAACTGTGCCTATGTTCAACGACGCGTTGAGCTACATGCAGCACGTTGCTTCAAATAAAGGTAAAATCTTGTTCGTAGGTACTAAGCGCGCAGCCGCTGAGCCTGTCAAGGAAGCAGCGTTGAACTGTGGTCAGTACTACGTAAACCACCGCTGGTTAGGTGGTATGTTGACTAACTGGAAAACCGTTCGTCAATCAATCAAGCGTTTGAAAGATCTTGAAACCATGAGCCAAGACGGTACTTTCGACAAGCTGACCAAGAAAGAAGCGTTGGTTAACACCCGCGAAATGGAAAAGCTTGAAAAAGGCCTTGGCGGTATCAAAAACATGGGCGGCTTGCCTGACGTATTGTTCGTAATCGACGCTGATCACGAGCACATTGCGATTAAAGAAGCCAACAACTTAGGTATTCCAGTTGTTTCTGTTGTTGATACCAACTCAGATCCAGATGGCGTTGACTACGTTATCCCAGGTAACGACGACGCAATCCGCGCAGTACAATTGTATTTGAATGCTGCAGCAGACGCGATCAAAGAAGCTAAATCAGCGCCAGTAGAAGCAAAAGACGCTGACGATTTTGTTGAAGCTACCGAATAATTGAGGATCTAACCATGGCAATTACTGCTGCTCAGGTAAAAGAACTTCGCGAGCGCACAGGCGCTGGTATGATGGACTGCAAGAAAGCATTGCAAGAAGTTGACGGCGACATGGAAGCTGCAATCGAGCTAATGCGTAAAAGCGGTCAAGCAAAAGCGGCTAAGAAAGCCGGTCGTGTTGCGGCTGAAGGCGTTATCTTGGTTAAGTCTGAAGGCAACCAAGCGACACTCGTTGAGCTTAACTGCGAAACTGACTTCGTTGCACGCGATGATAGCTTCTTGGCATTTGGCGAGAAAGTTATCAACGCAGCGTTCGCTAGCAAAGAAAACGATGTTGAACAATTGAAAGCAACTGATATCGGCGGCGAAACTGTTGAAAAAACCCGTGAAGACCTTGTTGCTAAAATCGGCGAAAACATGAACGTACGTCGTGTTAAGACGATTGAAGAAGGCAACACTGTTGCTACATACACTCACGGTGCACGGATTGGTGTAGCTGTTGCATTAAATGGTGGTGATGAAGACTTAGCGCGCGACTTGTGTATGCATGTTGCTGCGAGCAGTCCTCAGTTTGTTAAGCCCGAAGATGTTGACGCTGAAGTCGTTGAAAAAGAACGTGCTATTCAGGTTGATATCGCAATGCAAAGCGGTAAACCAAAAGAAATCGCTGAGAAAATGGTCGAAGGTCGTATGCGTAAATTTACTGGCGAGATCAGCTTAACTGGTCAGCCGTTCGTAAAAGACCCTTCTATGACTGTTGGCGAATTGCTTAAGCAAGCGGGTGCAGACGTAGTTACATTCGTACGCTTTGAAGTGGGCGAAGGTATTGAGCGTAAAGAAGAAGACTTTGCTTCTGAAGTACAAGCTCAAGTGGCGGCGGCAAGCAAAGGTTAATTCTTTGTGCCAGGGTCCACAACCCCAATGTGAGTAATAGAAACCGCGTCTTGAGCGTTCAGGACGCGGTTTTTTTTAGAAAAATGGATATTGAGAGGCAAGCATGAGTACCCACCCAAAACCAACATATCGACGTATTCTTTTAAAACTTAGCGGTGAAGCATTAATGGGCGATGAGCCTTTTGGCATCGACGCAAAAGTGCTGGATCGCATGGCTCAAGAGATCAAAGAGCTGGTTGAGCTCGGGGTCCAGGTTGGACTTGTCATCGGTGGTGGTAATTTATTCCGTGGCGAAGGCCTGGCAAAAGCCGGAATGAATCGTGTAGTCGGTGACCACATGGGGATGCTTGCAACGGTTATGAATGGATTAGCAATGCGAGATGCGTTGCATCGCGCATTCGTGAATGCCCGCTTAATGTCTGCTATCGAGTTGACAGGTGTCTGTGACAGTTATAACTGGGCAGAGGCAATCAGCCTACTCAAGTCTGGGCGTGTCGTTATTTTCTCAGCCGGAACCGGCAACCCATTTTTTACGACAGACTCAGCTGCGTGTTTGCGTGGCATCGAAATCGAAGCAGACATAGTGCTAAAAGGCACCAAAGTCGATGGCGTGTATTCAGACGATCCTGTTAGTAATCCAGACGCCACACTATATCGCCATATCAATTATCAAGATGTACTTCAACAACAGCTGAAAGTGATGGATTTAGCCGCCTTTACGCTGGCTCGCGATCATGAATTACCGATTCGTGTATTCAATATGAATAAGCCAGGTGCGTTACGATCCGTGATTCTGGGCGAAGAAGAAGGTACACTAATCAGTAAAGACGCTGAATAAACGAAATCGAGAAGGTAAAAACAGTGATTAACGATATTATTAAAGACGCAAAAGAGCGCATGGAAAAGAGCGTAGAGTCGCTCCGTAGTCAAATGTCAAAAGTGCGTACAGGACGCGCGCATCCGAGTATTCTTGATAGTGTGATGGTGAACTACTATGGGGTTGATACACCACTTAAGCAGCTCGCTAACATTACTACAGAAGATTCTCGTACATTGGCATTGACCGTATTTGACAAATCGTCCGCTCAAGCTGTCGAGAAGGCTATTTTAACCTCTGACTTGGGTTTAAACCCAGCATCTGCAGGTGCAGTCATTCGTATTCCTCTACCACCGTTGACCGAAGAACGCCGCCGTGACTTGGTAAAAATTGTTCGTGCAGAAGCCGAACAAGCGCGTGTAGCGGTGCGTAACATTCGTCGTGATGCGAATAACGATCTAAAAGAGTTGTTAAAGGAAAAGGAAATCACTGAGGATGAGGAACACTCGGCAGAGGACGATGTCCAAAAGCTAACCGACACGTACGTGAAAAAAATCGACGAGTCACTCAAAGCTAAAGAACAGGATTTAATGGAAGTTTAATTCCATTCCGTGCTCTAGACGGCGCCGTGTAGTCTCTATGCGGCGTTTTAATTATTGGCGGACAGCATGAAGCAATCTCCAACAATACAACAAGTGATGCCCAAGCATGTCGCTATTATCATGGATGGGAATGGGCGTTGGGCTAAGCAACAAGGCAAACGAAGAACGTTTGGTCACAAAAAGGGAGCCGAGGCGGTTAGGAGAGCGGTTAGCTTTGCACGTCGAAACGGGATCCAGTCGCTTACGCTATTTGCCTTTAGTAGTGAAAATTGGAATAGACCGGCCGCGGAAGTATCGCTACTGATGGAGTTATTCATCAATGTACTTAAAAAGGAAGCGGATAAACTCAAACAAAATGATATCAAGCTTCAAGTTATTGGTGATAAGACACAGTTTTCAAGTCGCTTACGAAAGCATATTGAACAGACTGAAGAGATGACTGCCGAGTGTCGCGGTATGACACTTAATATCGCCGCAAATTACGGTGGTCAGTGGGATATTACCCAGGCGACGCGTAAAGTGGCAACGGCGGTGGCCAATAATGAATTAGCGGCATCAGACATTACTGAACGTACTTTCGAGCGCTATTTATGTTTAGCTGATCAGGCAAAACCTGACTTGCTCATTCGTACGGGTGGCGAACAGAGGGTGAGTAATTTCTTGCTATGGCAAATAGCGTATGCAGAATTTTACTTCAGCCCGATACTATGGCCTGACTTTGACGATCAAGCATTCGCAAGTGCTGTTGCAGAATTCGCGCAACGGGAACGCCGTTATGGGCTTACCAGTGAGCAAATCACTGAGCTCTTTGAAACAATGAATGCGCGTGTAGAGGACTGAATTTTTGCTTAAACAACGAATTTTGACAGCTGTCATTTTGATACCCGTCGCCCTCTATGCGGTCTTTTTACTGCCGCTGTGGGGCTTTTCCTTATTTATCCAAGCTGTATTGATGTTAGGCGCGTGGGAATGGGCACCGCTCATGGGGCTCACCAAAGTCCGTTCACGTATTGCGTATACACTCGGCATTGGAATAATAATTGGCGCATTAAGCCTTGCTGTGCCATTTGAACACTTGTGGAAAGCAGGCACGCTTAATCAAATTATTTATGCCACGATCGCTGCCGGCGGTATTTGGTGGGTCTGTGCATTAGCGTTGGTGGTCAACTATCCGTCGAGTCGACGTATGTGGTCCCGGACACGTTCGATCGTTGGTATTTTTGGCATGTTGATTTTTGTTCCAACTTGGGCAGCCTTGGTCACCGTGCGTTCAATCAATATTGATATACAACCCTATTTTGGCGGATGGGTGGTATTGTTTATTCTATTGTTAGTATGGGCCGCGGATGTTGGCGCCTACTTTGCCGGTGTCCGTTACGGACGTAATAAAATGATGCCTGCGGTAAGCCCGGGTAAGACAATGGAAGGTCTCTGCGGTGGATTAACGCTGGCATTTATCGTCATGATGGTGGTTTCACACTGGACTCAAATACCGGCTGACCAATTTACCGGCTACTATTTGACAGGATTATTTACTGTCGTGGCGTCTGTGTTTGGTGACTTGAATGAGAGTATGTTTAAACGCAGTGCCGGCGTAAAAGATAGCGGCTCAATTCTGCCAGGACATGGCGGCATATTAGATCGCATAGATAGTCTAACCGCGGCAGTGCCTGTGTTTACATTGGCTTACTTGGAGTTTTTACGTTAAGTATGAGTCAATCGATTACCATCTTAGGCGCGACGGGTTCTATTGGTCAGAATACGTTAGATGTCGTTGCTCGTCACCCTGATACTTATTCACTATTTGCCGTCACAGCTCATGGTAACGTGAGTGCCATGCTCGATATCGTGTGCCGTTATCAACCTCAGTATGCCGTGATGGTGGACGAACACGCAGCATCACAACTGCGTGCACAATTGCCGATGGATACGCGGACCGAAGTATTGGGTGGTGCGAGTGCATTATCCGACGTGAGTGCGTGTGCAGAAGTCGATGTCATTATGGCCGCGATAGTAGGTGCTGCTGGCCTGGCACCGACACTAGCGGCTATCAATTGCGGTAAACGTGTTTTGCTCGCTAATAAAGAAGCGTTAGTGGTGAGCGGTGAGTTATTTATTAATGCCGCGCGTGAAAGTGGCGCTCAAATTCTTCCTGTTGATTCAGAGCATAATGCAATATTTCAATGTTTACCGGATAGCGCACAACAGCAAGTCGGCTACATGCAACTGAATAATCATGGCATTGATAAACTGCTGCTAACGGGGTCGGGCGGGCCCTTTCGTCATACTCCTATCGATGAGCTTGTTAACCAAACACCTCAACAGGCCTGCAATCACCCCAATTGGTCAATGGGACAGAAAATTTCTGTCGATTCTGCAACCATGCTCAATAAGGGTCTGGAATACATTGAGGCACGGTGGCTATTCAATTGTCGTCGGGAACAGCTTGATATTGTAATACATCCGCAGAGCGTTATTCACTCAATGGTACAATATGTTGATGGTTCAGTGATGGCGGAGATGGGAGAGCCTGACATGCGCACGCCTATTGCTCATGTATTAGGTTTCCCTGAGCGAATTTGCAGTGGTGTGAAGGGACTCGATTTCATGACGCTTGGTGAACTCAGTTTTATGCCCGTGGATTTTGCACGTTATCCTTGTCTGAAACTGGCGATAGATAGTTGTTGGCATGGACAGTCGGCAACGACCACTTTAAACGCTGCCAATGAGGTGGCGGTTGCAGCGTTTTTGAAAGGACAAATTCGCTTCACTGATATTGCTGAAGTGTGTGACTCAGCATTGCAAAACTTGGTGTCAGCGCACGTGGATTCGGTAGACGCACTTATGGCTATTGATGCACAAGCGCGACGTGCAGCATCACGACGTGTGGAGCAAGTTGTTTATGCTTGATTGGTTATGGTACGCCGGTTCGTTTGTAGTGACCTTAGGTATTTTGGTCGCTTTTCATGAGTTCGGACATTTTTGGGTGGCTCGACGCTGTGGCGTCAAGGTACTGACCTATTCGGTGGGGTTCGGTAAAGCGATATGGTCACGGGTGGCACGCGATGGTACGCGCTATCAAGTCGGTATTATTCCGCTAGGTGGCTATGTTCGTATGCTCGATGAACGTGTTGATGAGGTCAGTGAGCAAGACAAACATGTATCCTTTAATGCCCAGTCAGTGTATAAGCGCTTTGCCATTGTGGCGGCTGGACCGATTGCTAATTTCATTCTCGCCGTCGCTGTACTATGGCTTATGTTTGGTATTGGGGTCCCTACGGTTAAGCCCATTATAGGCGATGTTGCGCCCGGGTCTATTGCAGCACAAGCAGACTTTGTAGAGGGCAGTGAGATTGTAAAAGTCGACAACGTAGAAGCATACGATTGGCAGCAGGTACAACTCGGTTTGATGAGTGCCATTGGTAACGATGAACTCTCAATTACCGTAAGTAGCCCCGACGGCACGATACAGAAAAAAACCTTAAATATTTCGCAGTGGCAGTTTGATCCTGAAACGGAAACAACCTTTGGTAGCTTGGGGATTCAAGTTTACCGACCTAATGTTTCCACTACATTAGCGCAGGTTGTTGATGACTCTCCGGCGCAACAAGCGGGTCTAGAAGCGGGCGATAAAGTGACCGAGCTCAATGGTCAGCCGCTAGAAAGCTGGCAACAATTGACTGGAACTATCGCCGAGTCCGCAGGAGTTGCCTTGACCTTGACTATCGAGCGCCAAGGAGCCGAACAAAAAATAACTGTTATTCCTGGTGAACGCGAACGAGGTTCTGATGTCATAGGTTACCTAGGCATCGCCCCTGAGGTAGGAGAGTTGCCCGAGGGCTATGTGTTCAACCATCAATATGGTATTGTCGGTGGTTTAATGAAAGGCGCTGAGCAGACATGGGAACTCATGGTTGTAAGCGTCAAAATGATTGGAAAGCTAATCACGGGCGATGTGTCCGTAAAAAATCTCGCTGGCCCTTTGAGTATTGCTGAAGGCGCTGGCGTTAGCGCGAGTAGTGGATTTGTTTATTTTCTCAGCTTTCTCGCGCTATTAAGTGTAAATTTAGGGATAATCAATCTGGTGCCTTTACCCATGCTTGACGGGGGACATTTAGCATTTTTCGTTGCTGAATGGGTGAGAGGGAAGCCGGTGTCAGAAAAAGTTCAAGACATCTGTTACCGGATTGGTGGTGCGTTAGTCTTTGCATTGATGATAATCGCCATAAGTAATGACATCATGCGCTTCGCATTCTAATTCAAAGTCAACAATAAGTAGCTAGTTATAATGACGTTTAAAAAGCTGTTAGTGAGTGCCATGGTTGCGGCGGCTGTTTCGCCCGCAGCGCAAGCACAAGATGAATTTGTTGTCCAAGATATCGAAGTTAAAGGTTTACAACGTGTGGCACTCGGTGCTGCGTTGACATATATTCCTGTTCGAGTGGGTGATGAAGTGTCAGAGCTGCAAATTCGCAGTGCGATCAAATCACTCTATTCGTCTACTCACTTCGATTACATCGAAGCAGTACGTGACAATGACACGTTGATTTTCCGTGTCAGTGAGCGTCCAACAATTGCTGAAATTACCTTCGAGGGTAATAATGATATTAAGGACGAGCAGTTAGAGCAGAGCCTCCAAGATAACAACATTATTCAAGGAGAGCCGCTTGATCGAACGACGATCTCAGGTATCGAGAAAGGGTTAGAAGACTTTTATCAAAGTGTCGGTAAGTATAACGCTCAGGTTGACCTTGAGGTGGTTGAATTACCGCGTAATCGTGTCGAGCTTCGCATGAACTTTGAAGAAGGCGATGCCGCTGAAATTGCACAAATCAACATTGTCGGTAACAAGGCATTTCCAGACGAACTGCTTTTAGATACTTTTGAGTTGCGCGATAAATTACCGTGGTGGAATATCATCGGCGAAAAACGCTACCAGAAAGAGCAATTAAGTGGCGACTTAGAAACACTCGAATCTTATTATCGCGATCGCGGCTATCTTCAGTTCCAAGTTGAATCGGTACAGGTTTCTGTCACGCCTGATAAGTCGGGTGTCTACATCACGGTCAATGTGAATGAGGGCGAGAAATATTACGTAAGCGAAACTGATGTAATTGGTGATTTGAAAGGTCATGAGGACATCGTTAATCGCTTAACTACGATTAAAGAGGGGACGCTATATAATGCGGCTCAAGTCACTTATATTGAAGACCTCGTTGGTCGTTTCTTCGGTGGCTATGGGTATGCCTACCCAGAAGTAAAGGCGATTCCTGAGCGTAATGACGAAGACAAAACCGTTAAACTGACGTTCTCAGTCAATCCAGGTAATCGCGTTTACGTTCGTCGCATTGCGTTTGAGGGTAATTCAACGACCGAAGACCAAGTCTTGCGTCGTGAAATGCGTCAGCTTGAAGGTGCATGGCTATCAGATAACAAGGTCGAGCAAGGTAAAGTGCGCCTAGAGCGACTCGGCTTTTTCGAAACGGTTGAGACTTCGACGGAAAAAGTGGAAGGACAACCTGATCAAGTGGATGTCACGTATAAGGTAAAAGAGCAACCTTCAGGTTCATTTACGGCGGGTATTGGTTACGGTGACTATTCAGGCCTGCAACTCAACGCCGGTATTCAGCAAAGTAACTTTTTGGGTACGGGTAATCGCGCAGGTATCAATGTATCGACCAGTCGTTTCCAGAAGAACTTCAGCGTTTCGTATACCGACCCTTACTTTACTACCAACGGTGTGTCTTTGTCGGGCCAGGTGTTTTTAAGTGAATTCGATGCGGGACGAGCAGAAAACTTAATTCGGTACAATCAGCGCACCTATGGTGTCGGTAGTACGATTGGTTTCCCGGTTGACGAAATCAACAGCTTTAGTTTTGGTGTTGGCTACAAGCGCCAAGAGGTGACGAACGTCGATGGTTACGAGCAAATACGTAAGTTTTATCAAGCGTTTTTAAACCCTGAGAGCCCTGATTCAGGCGTTGGCTTTGATATCTACGACTTCAATGTTGGCTGGTCTCGAGTCACCCTTAACCGCGGTACATTCCCTACATCAGGTTCATCTCAACGTGCATCTTTTGAAGTGTCTGCGCCCTTTAGTGATATTCAATATTTCCAGGTGGGCTATGACTTTAAATATTATTGGCCATTATCTGATGATCAACAATGGACATTATTGACACGTTTTAATCTCGGTTATGGTAATGGTTATGGTGCCGATGACGCCGGCAACGATTACTTACTGCCGTTCTGGGAATCTTTCCGCGTTGGTGGACAGGGCGACTTGCGAGGCTTTGAGCCGAATACGGTAGGTCCTCGTGCTATTTATAGTTATGCGGATCAAGTCGCAACGCCGCCAGACTGGACAGGTTTGCCGGGCGGTTATCCGGCAGGTTCAGATGCTGAATCCATCACCGTGAGTCGTTATGCCGTTGGTGGTAATGCCAAAGTTGTGGGAGGGGTTGAACTTATTGTGCCAACGCCGTTTATTGATGAAAGTATGCGTAACACTGTGCGTACAAGTATTTTCGTTGATGTCGGTACCGTTTGGGATACTGAGTTTGACTATGAGAAGTATAAAGGCTTAGATTTAATAGGTCAGAGTCAGCCACTCAGCGACTACAGCGATCCAGGTGACTTCCGTGTTTCAGCCGGTGTATCTGTGCAATGGATTTCGCCGATGGGACCGCTCACTTTCTCTCTAGGTAGAGCGCTTAAAGAAGTGGAAGGCGACGAAACTCAGATATTCTCGTTCAACATCGGTACGACATTCTGATAAAGTATCGATGTAGACCGTTCAAGGCGATAGGTTCGCAATAAAAGAACAACAAATTTTTTGAGGAGTTAATTTTGAAAAAGTTAGTGAAAACAACCGTTGCAGCGCTGGCTGTTTCTAGTGCAATGTTTGCGGGTGCGGCGAGCGCACAACAGAAAATTGGCGTTGTTGACATGATGCAAGTGTTTCAACAATTGCCACAACGTGAGCAAATCTCACAGCAATTGCAAACTGAGTTTCAGGACCGTTTTGAAGAAATGCGTCAGTTAGAGCAAAAAATCCAAGAGCTTCGTCAGAAGCAAGAACGTGACGCATCTGTCATGTCTGCGGAAGAAAAGACGCAATTGAATCGTGAACTCGAGCAACTCGTTGCTGAGGCACAGTTAAAAAGCAAGGCGTTACAAGAAGATACGCGTCGTCGTCAAGCGGAAGAGCGGGATGAGTTATTAGGCAAGGTACAGAATGCCATTAATGCCGTTGCTGAAGCCGGTGATTATGATTTGGTATTGCAAAGTAACGCAGTTGCGTTCATGAAGTCTGATAATGATTTGTCTTCAAAAGTTGTTGAGCGTATGAGCGGCAATTCAGGTAACTAATCAATGACAGAATACTCTTTAAAGCAGTTAGCAGAGTATGTTGATGGTGAGGTTCGCGGCGACGCGAACCTTGTTGTTACTGGCATAGGAACGTTGCAGTCTGCGTCTGCGACGCAAATAGCTTTTTTGGCCAACAGTCGCTACAAAAGCCAGCTTGAATCAAGTCATGCGGGCGCAGTTATACTCTCACCGAAAGATGTAGAAGACACGCCTGCGATAAATGCCATCGTAGTCAACAATCCCTATGCCGCTTTTGCCAAAATTGCTCAACGCCTCGATACTACCCCGGCACCAGCCGAGGGCGTCGCCGAGACTGCGCGCGTACATCCCACAGCTAAGCTTGGTAGCAATGTTGCTTTAGGCGAGTACGTTGTGATTGAGGCGGGCGCAGTGATTGGTGATAATGTGGCGATAGGGTCGCATGCTCACATCGGACCTGAAGTGAGTATCGGGGAAAATACTCGAATTTGGTCAGGTGTGCACATTTACCACCGTTGTGTTATCGGCGCTCAATGTAATGTCCATTCGGGGGCAGTGATTGGCGCAGACGGATTTGGTTGGGCACCTGAAAATGGTCAATGGCTAAAAATACCTCAAATTGGCCGTGTGATCATCGGCAACGATGTAGAAATTGGGGCAAGTACCACAGTCGATAGAGGCGCGTTAGACGATACAGTGATAAGTAACGGCTGTATTATTGACAACCAGTGCCAAATTGCACACAACGTATTTATTGATGAAAATACGGCCATCGCGGGTTGTACCGTATTGGCGGGAAGCTGTCGTATTGGTAAACGTTGTATGATCGGCGGTGCATCAGCCATTAATGGTCACATCAGTATTTGTGATGATGTGCAAATTATGGGTTTTGCCATGGTCATTAAAGAAATCAATGAACCTGGCGTTTATGCTTCGGGTATCCCCGCAGCCAGTCATCGCGAGTGGCGCAGAAACGGGGCGCGTTATCGTCAGTTAGATGACCTTTTCAAACGTGTAAAAGGTATCGAGCAAGAACTGCAAAAAATTAAGTAAAGGGAGAGGATGTTGAAAGCCACTGACTCTGGATTTGATATTCAAGGTGTACTCGACTTACTGCCACACCGCTATCCATTTTTATTGATTGATCGTGTAATTTCTTGTGATTGCGAGAAAGAGATTCATGCAATTAAAAATGTGAGTTTCAATGAGCCGATGTTTAACGGCCATTTTCCGGGTAATCCAATTTTTCCAGGGGTCTTATTACTTGAAGGCTTAGCGCAAGCAGCGGGACTGCTAGGATTCCGCATCACTGAGCAAAAATCGACTGCAAACGATTTATACTTGTTTGCTGGTATCGATAATGCGCGTTTTAAACGGCAAGTTATTCCCGGCGATACGATTCACTTTCACGTAACGTTTGAAAAAGAGCGTCGTGGTATTTGGAAGTTTTCAGGCCGCGCTGAAGTTGAAGGTGAATTGGCCGCGTGTGCAGACATCATTTGCGCGAGAAGGGAAGTCTAGTGATCCACGAAACGGCAATTATAGATTCGTCTGCTAAACTCGGCGCTAATGTCTCTGTCGGGCCGTGGACATTCATTGGTCCTGACGTAGAAATAGGTGATGATTGCGACATTCGATCGCATGTGGTGATTAAAGGCCCTACGAAAATTGGTGCACGAAATACGATTTATCAGTTTGCCAGCGTGGGTGAGGACTGCCAAGATAAAAAATACGCTGGCGAGCCGACACAACTAGTGATTGGCGACGATAACGTTATCCGAGAATCAGTGACAATTCATCGTGGCACAGTTCAAGATGAGGGTATCACCCGTATTGGTGATCGAAACCTGTTTATGGCGTATGTCCATGTGGCGCACGACTGCATCATTGGTAATGACAACATTTTTGCCAATTTAGTGACGTTAGCAGGTCACGTTCACGTTGGCGATCAAGTCATTCTGGGTGGCTTAACAGGGGTACACCAGTTTTGCCATATTGGCTCGCACGCGTTTGCAGCCGTTAACTCAATCGTTGTACAAGATATTCCACCCTTTATTATGGCACAAGGACATAATGCGCGTCCTCGTACAATTAATTCAGAGGGATTAAAGCGCCGGCAATTTAGTGAGCATGAAATCCGTAATATTCGTCGCGCTTATAAATTGTTATATCGCTCGAGTTTAACGGTAGACGAGGCGTTAGAGCAAATTAGTGCACTTGAAGAGCCGAAACTCGACGAGTTTATTGAATTCGTTAAGCGCTCTCAAAGAGGCATTATTCGCCCCTAATGGATAAACCAGTGATGTCCGTGAAAGTTGCTTTGGTCGCAGGTGAGCACTCAGGAGATATTTTGGGTGCGGGCCTCATGGCGGCGTTAAAATCACGCTATGCAAATATTGAATTCGTGGGTGTTGGGGGGCCTCTTATGGAAAGTGAGGGGCTTCGCTCTTTTTTTCCCATGGAGGACCTATCTATCATGGGCGTGGCTGAAGTCCTTCGGCACTTACCTAAGTTATTAAAGCATCGTAAGCAACTCGTCACGTTTTTACGTCAGCAACAGCCAGATATTTTTATTGGAATTGATTCCCCAGATTTTAACCTTACGATTGAAAAAAGACTCAAAGACGTAGGTATTAAAACCGTTCATTATGTCAGTCCATCGGTTTGGGCGTGGCGAGAAGGTCGGATTAAAGGGATTAAAAAGGCTGTTGATCACGTGTTGTGCCTGCTTCCGTTTGAAAAGCAGTTCTATGATGAGCATGGATTGTCCGCGACCTTTGTTGGACATCCGTTGGCTGATGCTATTCCCCGAGAAACGAATAAAGCCGCCGCAAGACGACAACTGGGGTACCCCGAGTTAGGTCAATATGTGGGCTTACTACCGGGGAGTCGCAAAGGCGAGTTAGCGCGTATGGCGCCGACATTTTTACAGGTCTGTAAGGCACTAAAAAAGACCCATCCCGAGTTAAAGTTTATTGCTCCAATGGTCAATCAGGCGCGTGCGGATGAGTTTACTGCTCTGCTAGAAGATAATGACATGCAGACCGATGTCGAAGTGTGTCTCGGACATAGTAGAGAAGTAATGGGGGCGTGCGATTACCTACTGCTCACATCAGGAACGGTGGCGCTAGAGGCGTTATTAATCAAGCGTCCGATGGTCGTTGCTTATCGTTTTGCTTGGCTTTCTTATCAAATTATTAAACGGCTTTTTCATGCGCCTTTCTTCTCTTTACCCAACCTACTTGCGAATCGGGCTATCGTTCCAGAGTTGGCGCAAAGTGATGCAACGGTTGAACGGATCGTCGCACACATGGAACAGTTAATCGATGAAAACAACCAAGCGCTAGTCGCCGAGTTTGACCGTATCCATCAACAACTCGATCAGTCAGCGAGCGATGTGGCGGCGAATGTGATTTCAGATCTTCTAGAAAATCGAATGTAATCACGGAAAATCTGCGCTAATAATCCTAAAAAATATGTTCTATTATCACTGTAGTTGATAAATAGGAGATCAATAATGGGTTTGTTAGTTGATGGCGAGTGGCATGATAAGTGGTACGACACCAAAAAGCATGGCGGACGTTTCGTTAGAAGTGAGTCACAGTTTCGTAACAGTATCGAGCAGGGGGGCCCTTTCTTGCCAGAGTCGGGTCGCTATCATCTGTTTGTATCCTACGCATGCCCTTGGGCTCATAGAGCTCTAATTTTTAGAAAACTTAAAGGACTTGAGCAACATATTGATGTCTCAGTTGTTCATCCTTTGATGCTAGAAAATGGGTGGGAGTTTTCAGCTGCTCCGCTTAACGATCCGCTCTATCAGTCGGACTTTCTGTACCAATTATATCTGAAAGCTGATCCGAACTACTCCGGCCGTGTCACTGTGCCTGTGTTATGGGATAAGCAACAGGAAACTATCGTAAATAATGAGTCGGCAGAGATCATACGTATCTTTAACTCCGCGTTTAATGATTTAACCGGAAATGAGCTCGATTTTTATCCCGACCATCTGCAACAGGAAATTGATGAAGTCAATGAACGCGTTTATCACGGTATAAATAACGGTGTTTATAAATGTGGCTTTGCGACCGAACAGCGTGCGTATGAAGAGGCATTCAAAGCGTTATTTGACGCCTTAGAATGGGTTGAAGAGCGCCTAGACGGACGTGATTACTTAGTCGGCGACCAACTCACCGAAGCAGATTGGCGATTGTTTACCACGCTAGTACGTTTTGATGCCGTCTATTTTGGCCACTTCAAAGCTAATAAATACCGCATCAGTGATTATCCACGGATGCGTGACTATTTGAGCCGTTTGTTTCACTACCCGGGCGTTTCAGAAACGGTGGTAATGGATCATATTAAGCGCCATTATTATGGCAGCCATAAAACGATTAATCCCACTCAGATTATACCAGTGGGTCCTGAGTTATCATTCTAAGGAGTGGGTCATGGGTGTATTAAAACGCGTTAAGGGGATAGCGGCGCAAGACGGAGCGGGTGTTAAGCTATCTCGCATTATCAATCAGCCTGGCTTTAAACATCAGGACCCGTTTTTAATGCTGGACGAATTTCGCTCAGACGATCCCGATGATTATATTGCTGGTTTTCCACCACACCCTCACCGTGGTTTTTGTACGTTAACTTATATGCTGGCGGGTGAAATGGCTCATGAAGACTCGGTCGGCAACAAAGGGCTTGTTGGAGCGGGAGGTGTGCAGTGGATGAAAGCGGCTCGAGGAATTATCCATGCTGAAATGCCCAAGCAAACAGAAGGTCTTATGTGGGGGTTTCAATTATGGATAAACCTACCTGCCAAATTTAAGATGGATGCGCCCGAATGGTTCGACTACAAAGCAGATGTCATTCCAGAAGTTCATCTTCAGCAAAGTATGTTGCGATTGATCGCGGGTCGTTATGGCGAGCAAGAAGGACCGGTAAATTTACCTGAACAGCGTTTTTTAGTTGCTGACTTACGTTTTTCTGAAGCCAGCAGCGAAAAACTGGATATCATGGCCTACACAACGCAATTGCTATATGTGTATCAAGGCTCGATTACGCTTGACGGTGAGCAAGTTGAACGAGGCGAGCTTGTGGTCTTCGACGGCCCATTGAACACCAGTATTATTCATGGGGAGCAAGGCTCCGGCGTTATGTTGTTGTTGGGAGATGCAATAGGTGAACCTATCAGCCAATATGGTCCCTTTGTCATGAATACGACACAGGAGATAGAGCAAGCTATTCGTGATTACCAACAGGGAAGGCTGACTGAGGCTTAGCTAAGGTTAAAACGAGCAGTTTGTTTAATCAGCTGCTCGTAACGAGCGGCATGTGAATCCGTTAACGTTAAACCTTGTAGCGTACGTAAACATGAGAGGCATTCTTTTTTCAAGAAGCCAATTTCTTTATTCGAGTTTGCTTCGGCACAATATCGAACAGCAGCCTGTATAAAGTTAAGAGCGGCGCCGCTGTTGAGAGGAGCTACTTTTAGTGCTTCTCGGAAACTGTTGAGTGCTTCCTTATAAAAGCGCTCTTCATATTCTTTGATGCCGCGTTCATGTAGCTGTCGGAATTGACTGCGACGTTGTTCAGATCGTTTTACTCGATCTTTTAACAGACGGTCAGTGTATTCATCAACGGAGAACAGCTGTTGATACTGCTTCATAATGTCATCCGCTTTTTCAAATTCACCTAAATCCATCAAAATAGCGACGATATCGAAGCTTACTTCCTCAGGCAACGAGTGGCCTGCTGCTAAATCAACACCAAAAATTTGGTTAAGTCTGTCTTGAGCTTCGCGTAAGCGTCCGTTGAAAGCGTCGATGCGTGACAGTAATACGGACTCGATCGTTTCAAAAGCGATATCTGAATAAACGAGGTTTTCATCGTAGCGCGCACGCTGCAATTCCATGGTCGCTTCAGTTTGATATTTCGCTACTTGCTGGCGCGTTTCCGCATGCTCGGCGGCATCTAAGATGGAACGTAGGTAATTGCACAGATGTTGCACGTTACGATGAACCGAAGTACGGGCGATTTGTAGCACATTGTTCATCGCTTGCTTGGCTATTTCGTAATTCTCTGAATCACGTGCGATGCGTGCTAGTAGGGTCTGCCGCTCGATCGAGAACGGCGCCATAGAAATGGCCATGCGGGCACTATCGAGGGCATCATCGAGTGCCGCCTTGCTGAGGTGACAGCGCGTTCTCAGATCGTGCGCTTCAATCGCATTCGGCATTTTTTTTATAACAATATTTAACAGTTCGAGAGCATCATCAGGGCGTTGCTGAAGTAAACGCGTTTCAGCCAGCTTTAAACTCGCCCAACTCTGACCACCTTCTTCCAATAAACGGGCAATCGCGGCATCAGCGGCCTCAAGTTGACCTGTTTTATTAAACAGTTCAATTTGTAATTTTTGACAGTAGTTGGCATAGCGACTTTGAGCGTCGATATGTTTTTGACAAGCGGTAATACACTGCTGATAGTCTTTATTAAACAACGTTTTGAATACATCTCTTAGCCACATTCTGCGTTTATAAGCTCTTAATAAACGCGCATGTAGAACGCGGTGTGAAAACGGTTTTGTCAGATAGTCGTCGGGCTGAAGCTCAAGTGCACTGAGTACCATTGGTCGCGTGTTGTCGCCAGTGATGATAAAAAATAGCGTTTCAGGCTTAAGCATACCGCGCTGCCGTAACTCCTCGAGCACTTGGCGACCGTTTTTTCCTCGGCCTAAATTGTAGTCGACCAACATAATGTCGTAGGGTCGGCGTGCATAGGCTGCAATGCCCGCTTCACCGGTTCGTTTAGCGTCGACTTCTTTTGCACCGAGATTAATCAAAAGCCCCTTCAACATGACTTGAAAGGCTTTTTGATCCTCAATGATTAGGACACGTTTTTCCGATAAATCCAGTACTTCGCTCATACCGTAGACACTAATAGAAGAATTAATGAAAGCATACTGTCAAACATAAATTATGTTAAGTCTCTACTCGGTTTAACGCGCAATTTAAAGGGAAATAAGTAAATTATGAGAGTAGCATCCATTAAAGAAGGGCAAATTGAGTGGAATGAAGCGGAGCTATCAAAGGAACTCAGTGCTCACCAAGTAAAAATTGAAATTAGCCATGCGGGTATCAATCGCGCTGATCTAATGCAGGTCGCAGGAGCCTATCCACCTCCGCCGGGAGCGTCAGACATTCCCGGGCTCGAGTGTTGTGGTCAGATTGTCGCTGTTGGCGATCAAGTGGATACTTTTGCAGTGGGGGACGATGTCTGCGCTTTGCTTGCCGCTGGGGGCTATGCTCAGCACGTCATTGTTGATCAACAACAAGTACTCCCGCTACCTCAAGGGTGGTCGAAAGCGCAAGGAGCAGGTTGGTTGGAAACTTTCGCGACCGCATATCTCAATGTTTTTCAATTGGCGCGTGTTAAACCGTCAGAGCGAGTGCTGGTGCATGCGGCAGCGGGAGGAGTTGGCACATCCCTGCTTCAATTATGCAAAGAGAAAGGAATTAGTACGGTCGCGGTGGTAGGAACTGACGAAAAGCAAACTTTTTGTCAAAAGCTGGGCGCGAGTTTGTCGATAAATCGACATCATGAGCGAGACTGGAACGCTATAGAGAAAGAAGGTGTTGACGTGATATTGAATCCCATCGGCGGTGACTCTATTGCCCGAGACCAACGCTTTTTAAATACCGAAGGTCGCATCGTGCTAATCGGTTTAATGGGGGGACGTGAGGGCCAGGTCGACTTTGGACGAATGCTAATCAAGCGACAACGTATCATCGGCTCAACGCTCCGAGCACTCTCCGCTGAACGCAAGGGAGCCATTTTGAGTGAATTGTGGGCGGAATTTGGAGACGCATTCAATGCGCGTCGCGTTATGCCAATGATTGATCAAGTGGTGCCAGCAACGGATGTGAATGAAGCGATGGACTACATGCGCGAAAATCGAACGTTTGGAAAAATAGTATTGGATATGAACGCTTAATAAGAAGAATTGGTGGAGGGGGCAGGATTCGAACCTGCGAAGGCTGAGCCGTCAGATTTACAGTCTGATCCCTTTGACCGCTCGGGAACCCCTCCATCAGAAGAGCGCGTATGATAGCAACCTGAACTCTGTTGTAAAGGGTAAACTAAAAAAACTCATTGTTTCTCGTACTTTGCCGATATGACTGATATGTCAGTCAGCGGAGTTAGCAATGCAAGTGGTACGAGAACCACAATTGGATTCCTTTGTTAAAACAGCAGAGTCGTTTGCCAACGAAGCAATCAATGACGGTTTTGCCGCGACTTTTGCTTACTGGGTATCGGCGCTGAGTGATAGGCCTGCCGTTGAAGGGATGACACCACCCGAGCCGAACTGGCAACGAAGGATTGGTGCTGCACGACCACGCCCACTGGATGCTGGCGGTCATTATAAATTGCCGGCTGGCGTTTATAACGATGCTTCTGAGCTGACCCAGCAGCGCCTTGTTGATGCCTTGAATCCGCAACCTCTTGTCTTAGACGCGTCGCCCAATCGTCTGCCATTGGAACTCATTGCAAACTTGGATTGGCAAACGAGACAGCGTCGTCAACGTAGCAAGCTCGTCAAGCAACAGCCGCAGCGACGCTCCAACCCATCTCGTTTGTACGATGTTTTGCAGTCAATGGGTATAGAAGATCAGCAACCTCTCATGTAAGCTGACATCTTTCCAGTTGTCAGTACAAGAATGGGCATGAAAATTCATCCACAAGATGCAGAGCGTATTGAGCAATTTGTTGAGCATTTATGGCTTGCTCACGGTGTGAGTGAGAATACGCAAGCAGCTTACCGCAGTGACTTAAAGAAGTTTTGCGAGTTTTTGGCACAACACAGGTTGGGTCTTCATCAGGTAACATCTACGGTCGTGCAAGATTATCTGCTTTGGCGTCGCTCTCAGGGTCTGTCACCGCGGAGTACATCACGGTTTTTGAGTGCTATGAAAAAGCTGACGCCATACGCCATAAAGTCAGGCTGGTTTGTCACCGATCCGATCGCTAAGCTTAAACGTCCTAAAATGAGCCCCGCAGTACCTCACTCACTGACTGAATCCGATGTGTTGTCCCTATTAGATGCACCTGATGTCGATACGCCCATTGGTTTGCGCGATAGAGCGATGCTCGAAGTATTGTACGCAACCGGTTTGCGAGTAACGGAACTGGTCCGGTTACAATATGACCAAGTCTCATTGGCACAAGGCTTGGTGCGCGTTGTCGGTAAAGGTGATAAAGAACGGTTAGTGCCGTTGGGTGAGGAAGCTATCGAATGGCTATCGCGGTATATGAAGTCGGGTCGTCCAGTCCTCAGCGAGCGTCAGTCGGGGTGGGTGTTTATTACTCAGCGAGGGACGTTGTTAACGCGGCAAGCTTTTTGGTATCGGATCCGAACCTATGCCGAACAGGCCCAGATCAATAGCCATTTGTCGCCTCATACACTGCGTCATGCGTTTGCTACTCACTTGCTTAATCATGGCGCTGACTTGAGGGTACTGCAAATGTTGCTAGGGCATAGCGATCTGTCAACAACACAAATTTATACACAAGTAGCAAAAGAGCGCTTGCAGCAAATGCATGCAACGTTCCATCCACGAGGATAATCGAGGTCAATATGAAGTTGTTTCCTAGTCTTAGCGCCGTTGCGGTGTCGTTCTTGTTTTTGTCGGTCAATGCGCTGGCTGAGCAACAGCCAGACGTGAGTAAATTGGAACGTTTGGGTGTCGAGATCTCAACTATAAAGCCAGCGGGCATTGATGGCCTGTATGAGCTGTCCACTAATCAGGGAATCGTTTACATGACCGCTGATGGTGAACACTTGCTAGTCGGTAACCTGTATCAGTTGGGTGAGGGCGCACCGTTGAATGAAACTGAGCAGGCATTAAAGGCATTGCGAAAAGAAAAAGTGGCTGAACACCAAGATGAAATGATTGTTTATCCATCATCTAAGCAACAGTATGCCATTACTATTTTTACCGATACAACCTGTGGCTATTGTCGGAAATTGCATCACAACTTGGGAAGTTATCTTGATAAAGGCATTACTATTCAGTATTTGGCATTTCCGCGGGGTGGCCTAGCTTCGAAGGGCGGACGGGAATTACAGCAAGCTTGGTGTGCAAAAGATAGCGCCAAAGCGTTGTCATCACTATTCAATGATCAAGCGATCCGCGCCACTACCTTATGCGATAATCCCGTCGCTGAACACTACCAGCTAGGACAAATGCTGGGTGTAACAGGAACGCCCGCCGTAGTTTTACCGAGCGGTCGTATGTTGCCCGGAATGCGAACAGCAGATGCAATCATTGATGAAATTAAAGCTGATAACGAGTTATGACGTTCAAAGTAGTTAAGCGTTATCCGGAGCACTTCGCCGAACAGCTACCAGCGGACTGGCCTGCGATCATTCGACAAATTTTAGCGCATCGAGGGGTTACTCGACCCGAACAACTCGATCTTCGTTTGCAGGGTATGGCGCATTTTTCTCAGTTGCGAGGTATTGATGCGGCATGTGAAGCGATGCTCGAGGCACGTGAACACAATGAAGCGATTGTCATCTGTGGTGACTTTGACGCGGATGGTGCAACCAGTACCGCATTATTGATGTCCGCTCTACCGCAGTTAGGTTTCACCAAAGTCACTTATCGCGTGCCGAACCGAATGACTGAGGGGTATGGCCTTTCAGCAGCGATTGTTGAGCAGCTAGCGGAGCAACAGGTGGGGCTGATACTCACGGTCGATAATGGTATTGCCGCACATGATGCGGCAATACGCGCCGCCGAATTAGGAATCAAGTTAGTCATTACCGATCATCATTTAGCCCCTGCGTCATTACCGCCAGCGGCTGCGATAGTCAATCCTAATCAACCCGGCTGTGAGTTTCCGAGCAAAGCGTTAGCCGGTGTCGGCGTTGCATTTTATCTATTGGCGGCATTACGCGCACGATTGCGCGAAACGGGTGAGCAGACACCCAATTTAGCAGACTTTCTTGACTTGGTGGCCTTAGGTACCGTTGCCGACGTGGTGCCGCTCGATAAAAACAACCGCATTTTGGTTCAGCAAGGCCTCAATCGTATTAAAGCAGGTCAGTGTCGCGCCGGCATACGCGCATTAATTGAGCAAAGTGGTCGCGATATTGCAAAGTTACAAGCGAGTG
Source organism: uncultured Idiomarina sp. (assembly GCF_964010655.1). Taxonomy (NCBI): domain Bacteria; kingdom Pseudomonadati; phylum Pseudomonadota; class Gammaproteobacteria; order Alteromonadales; family Idiomarinaceae; genus Idiomarina; species uncultured Idiomarina sp. The sequence goes on along the minus strand of NZ_CAXGLS010000003.1, from coordinate 69,817 downwards.
ACTTGGGATTTGCCATAGGGCCTCGTATAAATGCCGCGGGGCGCCTTGATGATATCAGCCTGGGTATCGAATGTTTGCTGGCGTCGTCTGAGCGCGCGCAACAGCTTGCTCAAACATTATGTGACTTGAATAAACAGCGACGGGAAATTGAGGCGGACATGAAAGCTGAGGCTGAGTCCATTGTGAGTCAGCTTCAGCTCGATAATCAAGGTCAGCTGCCGAATGTCATTGTGCTCTATAACGAACAATGGCATAGCGGGGTAATTGGTATCGTCGCAGGGCGTGTAAAGGAGCGAACCCATCGTCCGGTAATCGTGTTTGCTAAAGAAAGTGATACTCATTTAAAAGGCTCCGCGCGCTCAATTGATGGTGTACATATTCGCGACCTGCTTGAGCGTGTGGACACTCAATATCCCGATGTAATTGAACGTTTTGGCGGTCATGCGATGGCCGCTGGACTGTCTTTAGCCGAAGCACAACTAAACACCTTTCAAAGCGCAGTGTCGCAAGCGGCAGCTGATTGGCTGACTGATGAGGTTGTACAACCCGTTATCTGGTCCGATGGTCAGTTATCCGATGAGCAATTAACGGTTGAATTTATTCAGCAACTCGAACGTTTTGGACCTTGGGGACAAAAGTTTCCAGAACCTATTTTTGATGGCGAGTTTCGGATACTGCAGCAGCGTATTGTGGGGGAAAAGCATCTCAAGCTCGTCGTTCAAAGCCCCGAAGGCGGTATTTTCGATGCCATATCGTTTTATTGCGATATTGAGCAGTGGCCCAATCATCAGTGTCAGTGGGTCGAACTTGTCTATAAACCACAACTGAATCATTTTCGCGGACGTACTTCAGTGCAGTTGTTGGTGGAGCAACTGCGCGCTTTGCGGTAAAATACCCGTTTATGCCAATTAAACAACTAAGGGTCATGTGATGTTTGAGACAAACGCCACTTACAACGCCATTAAAGAGATGCGCTCACGTAGTGAGGCACTTAGGGGGTATCTTTGACTACGCTCATAAAAAGGAGCGTTTAGAAGAAGTTACCCGAGAACTTGAACAACCTGAAGTGTGGGATGATCCGCCCAAAGCCCAAAGTTTGGGTAAAGAGCGCGCTGCACTTGAGCAAGTGATTGAAACACTCGATAACTTAGAACAAGGGTTAGAGGATATCGAGGGTTTAGTCGACTTAGCTGTGGAAGCAGAGGATGAAACCACCTTTGATGAGGCTGAACAAGAGTTAAAAGAGTTATTGACTCAGCTAGAGGCGCTCGAATTTCGTCGCATGTTTTCACGCGACAATGACTCATCAGATTGCTACGTGGATATTCAGTCAGGCTCTGGGGGGACGGAAGCCCAAGACTGGGCAAACATGCTATTACGCATGTATTTGCGCTGGGCTGAAGCGCATGAATTCAAAACAGAAATTACCGAGCTTTCTGAAGGTGAGGTTGCGGGTATTAAATCGGCGACAGTGCGTATTGCAGGCGAATATGCTTACGGTTGGTTGCGTACCGAAACAGGCGTACACCGCTTAGTGCGTAAATCGCCCTTTGATTCCGGCAACCGACGCCACACATCATTTGCATCGGTATTCATTTATCCTGAAGTCGACGATGATATTGAAATAGAAATTAATCCGTCAGATTTACGCATTGATACCTACCGCGCTTCTGGTGCGGGTGGACAGCACGTTAACCGGACGGATTCCGCGGTGCGAATAACCCATGAACCCACAGGGATTGTGGTGCAATGTCAAAGCGATCGCTCGCAACATAAAAATAAAGACTCTGCGATGAAGCAATTAAAAGCGAAATTGTATGAGTTAGAGATTCAAAAGCAGAACGAAGATAAGCAGGCGCTGGAAGATTCAAAAGCGGATATCGGCTGGGGCAGTCAAATTCGTTCGTATGTGCTCGATGATGCGCGCATCAAAGATTTGCGTACCGGCATCGAGAACAGAAACACACAGGCGGTGTTAGATGGTGCGCTCGATCCATTTATCGAGGCCAGCTTAAAAAGCGGTCTGTAGCCAAGTTAAGTCGCGATAGAAACGTATTCGAAGAGGAAGCAAGATTATGACAGATAAGTCGCAAACGCCAGAAGTTGATGTAAACGAACAAATCGCGCAACGAAAAGCGAAGTTAGCGGCGTTACGCGAGAAGGGCGTTGCCTTTCCAAATGACTTTCGCCGTGATTCACTGGCAAAGGATCTTCACGCTGAGTATGACGAGGCGGACAAAGAGTCGCTTGAGCAACAGGGCGTTCGCGTTAAAGTCGCGGGTCGAATGATGACCCGTCGTATCATGGGTAAAGCGAGTTTTGCGACGATTCAAGATATGTCGGGAAAAATTCAGCTATACGTAGCCCGTGATAACTTGCCAGAGGGTTTTTATAACAGCGAATTCAAAAAGTGGGACTTAGGCGACATCATTGGCGCCAGTGGCGTATTGTTCAAAACCGGGACAGGCGAACTGAGTGTGTTAGTCGACGACGTGCGTTTATTGACCAAGGCGCTGCGTCCTCTGCCAGATAAGTTTCACGGTTTGGCGGATCAAGAAACACGTTATCGTCAACGTTACCTTGACTTGATTACCAATGAGGAGTCTCGTAACACGTTTTTAGTGCGTTCGCGCGTTATTGATTACATTCGTCGCTACCTTAACGAACATCAATTCCTGGAAGTTGAGACGCCAATGATGCAAACCATTCCAGGCGGAGCTGCTGCGCGTCCATTTTCAACTCATCATAACGCGTTAGATATGGAGCTATTCCTAAGAATCGCTCCAGAGCTTTACCTCAAACGTCTCGTCGTCGGTGGTTTCGAAAAAGTATTTGAAATAAACCGCAACTTCCGTAATGAGGGATTATCGACTCGTCACAACCCTGAGTTCACCATGTTGGAGTTTTACTGGGGCTACGCAGATTATTTCGATTTGATGGATATGACGGAAGATATGCTACGGGGTATCGCTCAAGATGTATTGGGTTCAACCACATTTGAAAGTGGTGGCGTGACTTATGACTTCGGCCAGCGCTTCGAGCGCATGACGGTGTTAGAGGCGATTATTAAATATATGCCTGAAGTTACCGAGGAGCAGCTCAACGACCGCGAACAGGCGACCGCTATCGCAGAGCAAGTCGGTGTGGATGTCAATTCGGCTTGGGGTCTAGGAAAGATCCAGATTGAGATTTTCGAAACCGTTGCTGAACATCGTTTGATTCAGCCTACATTCATCACGGCGTATCCAGCAGAGGTGTCACCTTTGGCACGTCGTAATGACGAGAATCCATTTGTGACCGATCGCTTTGAGTTTTTTGCGGGTGGACGCGAGTTGGCCAATGGCTTCTCGGAGCTGAATGATGCAGAAGACCAAGCGCAACGCTTCCGCGATCAAGTGGAAGCTAAAGAGGCGGGCGATGATGAAGCGATGTTCTATGATGAAGACTATGTCACAGCGCTTGAACACGGCATGCCGCCAACCGCGGGTGAGGGTATCGGTATTGACCGTTTAGTGATGTTGTTGACAGATTCATCGACCATCCGAGACGTACTCTTATTCCCTCATATGCGTCCTAAAGCAGATTAAGTCCAAAATAATCTAACAGCCACCCTTGCCGGGTGGCTTTTTTTTGGTCTACCATTTAATAAATTAGAAAAAAGAGACAAGGAAACGTTCTTTACTATTCAATTTTATTAAACGTTATGCTTTGGAGATTGAATGTACCACTTAGAGTTTGACACACCGCTTGGGCACATGGTGGCTATGGCGAATGAGGCACATCTGACGGGTCTTTATTATAAAGATCAAAAAAATGTGCCAGACTTAAGCCATTCGGTTGTCAACCATAAGCATCCTGTGTTGGTGCAAACACAAACGCAACTTGAAGAGTACTTTGCTGGCGCGCGTCAGAAATTTAGCCTGCCTTTAAGAGTAAAAACGACAGAATTTCAACAGCAAGTGCTTTCGACACTTACACAAATAAAACCAGGCGACACATTATCGTATCAGTGTATTGCTCAGCGTATTGGACGACCCAAAAGCGTACGCGCTGTTGCTAATGCGGTTGCGAGAAATCCATTTATTATCGTCATTCCCTGTCACCGTGTGATAGGCATAAAAGGTGAACTAAAAGGTTTTTCGGCGGGGGTGCATCGAAAGCGAGCACTCATTAATCGAGAGCAAAAATTAAGGGGCGAATAATCGCCCCCTAATTCATTAACCGTTAATCACTGAGTGATTAGTGGTCTTCACCATCTGCGTGAACGTGACCGTGTTCAAGTTCTTGCTCAGTTGCGTCACGTACTTCGACAACTTCAACGTCAAAGTTTAAGTTTACACCTGCTAATGGGTGGTTACCATCGACAGTCACTTCGTCGTCATTAACTTCGACGATGATGACTGATTGGTCGCCTTGGTCGGTGCTTGCACGGAACTGCATACCGGGTTGAACATCGTTTTCGCCAAACAAGTTACGTGGAACTGTTTGGATCAAACCTTCGTGACGTTCGCCGTATGCTTCTTCAGGACCGATTTCGGCGGTAAATTTCTCGCCGACTTCTTTACCTTCCAATGCATTTTCTAAACCAGGGATCAGCATGCCTCGGCCATGGATAAAGCTCAGTGGATTGCCTTCCTTAGACTGATCCAATGTTTGACCTTCAGCTGTCTTAACAGTGTAATGGATGGCGACCACTTTATTCGGGGCAATTGCTTCGCTCATAATAGTTAACCTAATTGATACGGCAGTGTGTGTATTTCCAAGAGACCATCGTCGTCACCTTGCAAACGGAGTGGGGTATCGATCTCAATATCGATCGGTAATACCACTAAACCATCTACTTGGGTGTCGGTACGATTCACTGCCATAATTATCGTACCTCCTCGACGCCAATTTTCGCCCACTTTCCGCTCAACCTGCGCGCCCACCTCAAAGGGGGCGTGTGCAGTACCACTTACACGAAATAGTGCGCGTTTTTGTTTACCCAAGTAACGCATTCGGGCAACAGTCTCTTGGCCGATATAACAACCTTTCTTAAAATCAATTCCGTCCCACGCTTGTACATTCAACATCTGGGGTACGAATTGTTGCGTAAGTTCACTTATAAGTTGAGGACGCACTCGCTCTATTTCAAGGGCATCCCATAACTTTTCGTCAGAATTTGATTCGATTTCTGATTTATATACTAGCACGAACTGATTTGGCTCGCTTCCAACCTTAAGTTTTGCAATAAGATCGGCCTCATTAGGAAGTTCAAATGTCTCGCTTGAACCCACTAAACCGATCAAATTGAGGTCTGACGATTTATCTTCAAAAGTGACTTTATTAAACACGCCATACTTTTCAAACTGTGCCAATGAGGGTGCGATAGCTGAATGTTTTAATATCAGCCAAAACTCATTATCGCTGTGGCAGTAGAGCCAGAATACGCTCAACGTTTTGCCGGTCGGTTCACAGTGGGCCGAATAACACAGATCACCCGGTTTGAGTGCATTAACGTTAGCCGTCAGTTGTCCCTGCAAAAAGCTGCGCGCATCGTCTCCAGTTACCGAAAGGAGTCCATAGCTCGCTAACGGACACAGTAACGTTTGGTCAGTAGAAGTGAGTTCTGACATGACTTTGCTCATTTAAAAGGCTCCTTTCATTGCCATGTCATGCTAATATGAGGCTATTGAAATTGAATTCAAGGTTGGGAGTAAAAATGTTCACACTAAAACAATCTGAGGAAGCATTAAAAGACAAACGACGGCTTAAATGGGCTTGTCGTCGCGGAATGCTCGAGTTGGATGTGTTGTTTGAACCCTTTGTCGATGAAGCGTATGACCACTTAAGCGAGGAAGACAAAGCGATTTTCCGCCGCCTTGTAACGTGTGACGACCCAGACTTGTTCGCTTGGTTTATGGGTCATAAAAAATGTCCTGATGCTGAACTTCAGCACATGGTTGACCTGATGTTGGCGCGCGTAAAAGTTTAACGGTTATGCTTCATCTGCAGTCTGAAAACAGGCTGCTTTCGGTCAGCGAAGATAGCTTACAATGGTGGGTCGATGGTCAGTTGTGGGCGGGCAAATGTAGATGGCGGTTTGTTTTAAATCGCTGGCTACTTATTCAGTTACGTCCTCATACGAACGTTGGCAAAAGGCGACGTCTTTATTTTTGTATCCATCGTCGCCGAATAACGCCGGCGCTGTGGTGTCAGCTCCGACGTTGTTTGCATTGCCAGCTATAGGTGTTGCGGTAATAGGCGAGTTGGCTTAGCGTTAGGATCAAGATCGGGGTAGTCTAAGGTATAGTGAAGCCCACGACTCTCTTTACGTTGAAGTGCGCTGTGCACGATGAGTTCGGCTACTTGAACTAAGTTTCGCAACTCTAACAGATTATTACTGACCTTAAAGTTACTGTAATAATCGTGTATTTCTTGCTGTAGCAGCTGTATCCGATGCAGGGCGCGTTCTAGTCGCTTAGTGGTCCTGACGATGCCGACATAGTCCCACATAAACAAACGTAATTCGTGCCAATTGTGTTGTATCACCACCTCCTCATCGGAGTCACTGACTTGACTCTCGTCCCAAGCCGGCAGCCGATCAATGATAGGTTCTTCGTGACTTTGTTCGAGAATATGTCGCGCAGCAGCACGGGCAAAAACTAAACACTCTAATAGTGAGTTGCTCGCCATTCGATTTGCGCCATGTAGTCCTGTGTAGGCGACTTCACCTACTGCGTACAGTCGAGGGAGGTCGGTTTGCGCATTGAGGTTAGTCGTAATACCACCACAGGTGTAATGAGCAGCCGGCACGACCGGGATGGGTTGCTTACTCATATCGATGCCAAGAGAAAGACACTTGTCGAAGATCGTTGGAAAATGTTGACGCAAAAACGCTTCGCTTTTGTGCGAGATATCCAGGTACATGCAGTCAGCACCTAAACGTTTCATCTCATAATCGATAGCTCGAGCAACCACATCACGCGGTGCTAATTCGGCACTTTCGTGAAAGCTATCCATAAATCGACTGCCGTCGGGGCGTCGCAACACGGCGCCTTCGCCACGTAACGCTTCGGTTAATAAAAAGCTTTGCGCGTTCGGATGATAAAGACAGGTCGGATGGAATTGATTGAACTCCATGTTAGTTACACTGCACCCTGCACGCCATGCCATGGCGATACCATCACCACTGGCGATATCAGGGTTACTGGTGTATTGATACACCTTGCTTGAACCGCCTGTAGCAAGCACTACAAACCGCGCGGCGGCGGTCTCAACACGCTCAAGCTTACGATTCCATAAGTAAGCCCCATAACAACCCAGCTCACGCTGTAAGCGTCGACCCGTTATCAAATCGACGGCGTTAAATCGTTCTAATACCTTAATGTTGGGATGTGCCAATACCTTGCCTTGCAACGTTGTCTGAACGGCTTTGCCGGTGGCATCGGCGGCATGCAGTATACGTCGATGGCTATGACCACCCTCTTGGTTAAGATGATAGGTCGGCGCATCTGCTTTAGATTCGACCTGATCAAACCCCACGCCCTCATCGATCAGCCATTGTAAGGCTTCTCGCGCATGACGTGTGGTAAACTCAACGGTTTCGCGCTCACATAAACCAGCGCCGGCAATGAGGGTATCTTCGACATGGCTTTCGATGCTATCGGATTCATCGAACACTGCCGCGATTCCTCCTTGAGCGTAGTAAGTAGAGCCCTCGGTCAGTGGTCCTTTACTAACAATAATCACTGAATGGTGGTCTGCTAACTGCAAAGCGGTGGTTAAACCGGCGGCGCCTGAACCAATGACAAGAACATCTGATTGATAATTTGCTGCAGGTTCCATAAAGTACTCATTAAGGATTTTGCTCGATTTTACGCAAACTGAAAATTTTTGCGAACTTTTTACGAGCACGGCGGTCAGACCTAACGAATACATGAGCCGCCAGTGCTATGTAGTGATTAGCAAGGGAGACAAGGCTCGGATGAGCGAACAAATGACGGACCAACAGCTGGTCGAACGTGTACAAAAAGGTGATAACCGCGCATTCGACTTGTTGGTAAAAAAATACCAACATAAAGTCATGAGCTTGATCTCTCGTTATGTGAAACAACAAGGCGATGTAGCTGATGTGGCGCAAGAAGCGTTTATAAAGGCCTATCGTGCCCTACCTAAATTTAGAGGTGAGAGCGCATTTTACACTTGGCTTTATAGAATCGCGGTGAACACGGCGAAAAATCATTTGGTTTCACAAGGGCGCAAGCCGCCTGCATCGGATGTTGATGCAGAAGATGCTGAGTATTATGAAGGAAGCGGAGCACTAAAGGATGCCGGGAGTCCTGAGCATCAGTTATTAACGGATGAAATTCAAACCGTTGTGTTGCGTGCCATAGATGAATTACCAGAAGACCTTAAGCGGGCTATCACTTTACGAGAGATTGAAGGCTTAGGGTACGAGGAAATCGCTGTCGAAATGGACTGCCCGATAGGTACCGTACGCTCGCGTATCTTCAGGGCGCGAGAGGCCATTGACAGCCAATTAAGACCGTTGCTAGAACGGTAATTGATAGAGGAATCTTTATGTCTAAAGCCCATTTGTCCAACGACAATTCGGAGTCAGCAATGGACCGCCATGAGTCATGGTCGTCATTGTTTGATAGCGAGCTTGATGTGCTTTATCAAGCTGACTTTGATGCGCAGTTGGAAGATGCAGAGCAAAGCGATAGATGGTATCGGTACGGTGTAATTAGGAGCGCCATGAAAGGCGAGCTTAATCACAACGGTCCGTTGGATATCAGTGCTGCCGTAGCAGCAGAAGTCGATGCAATGCCATCTGCTAATAATGCGGTAGACTCCGATAACGTGGTGCAAGCGCACACTTCGTCGCGTTCGGCGGCAGCCCGCAAAGCTGCATTGCGCTGGTTTAACCCGTTAGCGAAAGTTGCGGTAGCCGCGGGTGTGGCAGCGGTCGCGCTAGTAACGGTACAAACGTATCAAACGCCGATGGATGCGTCGGGTGTTGAACAACCATCGATTCTGACTAATCCGATGGGAGCACGAGAGCCGGTCAGCTTCAGTCCAAATGCTGCACCGTCTGCTTCAGCGCAAAAGGCGATCGAACAGTCCATGCGTCGGCAAGCGCAATCTTATATGATTGATCATCAACAACAGTTGATGATGTTGAGTAGTGAAGCGGCTAACAATGAAGAGACTACTGAGACAAACAATCAACAGGACCCGCAATCTCCGCAGTAATTGAGGAATGGATATGAAACCGGGTGTTTGGCTTGTATCGTTGACGCTGGTGTTGCTTTCAGCTTCGCCAGCGTTTGCACAACAAGAGGCAGAACAAGTCGCACAAAGCGATGGCGAGCGTTGGTACGACTTTATGTCGACAGCGCTTAATGAACAAAACTTTGAAGCCTCTTTGGTTTACGTGCTAGGCGAGCGTATCGAACCTTATCATTGGCTACACGCCGTTGAGCCGAATGGTGAACAGTTGGAGCTGATCGTACAAATGAACGGTCCTGGCTTTAGGGCGCTGCGTATTGGCGATAAGGTTTCTCATTTTCATCCAGCAGCGAGAGATTACTCATTACGCGCTAATTCAATTAATCACCTGATCCCACCTGCCTTTAGCGAAAAGTTTGAAAAAATTCAGAGTTATTATCGCGTAGTTGCTGTGGGCGGCGCACGTGTACTCGACAGAAAAGCGCAACACATTCGACTGATCAGCAAACATGATAATCGCTTTGGTTTCTCGGTCTGGGTGGATCGCGACTCAGGCATGCCGCTTAAAGTGATGATGATCAACGAAGACGGTATTCCCGTCGAACAGGTACAGATGACAAGCTTAGCTTTACGACAGGATCCTAGCCCTCTGCTTGAGGAGTTGAAGCGGTTGTCGATGCCTCCTTTGATTCAAGTAACGACAAATAGTCAACAAATGCAGCGCAGTCTTCGACCATTATGGCACCCAGAGGGATTTAAGCTCGTCGAGCAGAAACATCATCAACTCGCTGTTGATAATACGCCTGTCGATCATTATCTGTACACCGATGGGCTGACAGAGTATTCGGTTTATATTGCGCCTCGCGATGCCGAGCAAACTGGTGCTATGAGCGTTGTCGGAAGCCAAAACCTCTATACTGAGCCACGCAATGATGTGATAATTACGGTCGTGGGGCAAATACCCATTCAAACAGCAAAACGCATTGTTGCAGAGGTGCAATAAGTAATGAAAGAACTGGCGCAGGTGGTTGCGGTTGATGGTGAAAAAGTAACAGTCTCGACGCAGCTAAAGAGTGCGTGTTCGGGGTGCGAACAGAATACAACGTGTGGTGCAGGTATTTTGAGTAAAGTGTTCTCCGATCGACACTCAACATTTGTTGTAAAAACTCAGTCTCCAGTGACGGTAGGTGAATACGTCGAGTTGTCGATTCCTGAACAACAAGTGACTCGTTTCGCGTTGTTACTTTACGGATTGCCCGTTCTCACCTTATTGTTGCTTGCCAGCGTGTTAACATCCTTCACCTCGATCTCTGAGGGCTACACGATTCTGCTCTCATTTGCAGGTTTTGCTTTGAGCTTTTTAGCTTTACGTTTGTGGTTCCGCCTTCGTGATGTGCGCGTAAATCAGTTGCTCGTCGTGAGCACACCCGCGCAGCCTAGCCTGTGAAAACCGATAAATATCTTTAGTCTTGCCGCTAACATCGGTATGATCAGGCGAGTTTTGAATTCGCTTCGAGCCACAGTAGCTCGCTGATTTTTGTAGAGGTGTATCAATGCCGGACAAGGCGTTTAAGCAAAGTAATATCAGAAACTTTTCTATTATTGCGCATATTGACCATGGTAAGTCGACATTATCCGATCGACTCATACAACACTGTGGTGGTCTAACTGATCGCGAAATGGCGGAACAAGTACTTGATTCGATGGACTTGGAACGTGAGCGTGGTATTACGATTAAAGCGCAAAGTGTTACTTTGCATTACACGGCAAAAGATGGTGAGACCTATCAGTTAAACTTCATTGATACGCCAGGACACGTCGACTTTTCTTATGAAGTGTCACGTTCGCTGGCCGGGTGTGAGGGTGCATTGTTGGTGGTTGACGCGGCACAGGGTGTAGAGGCGCAAACATTGGCGAACTGCTATACCGCTATTGATATGGACCTCGAAGTGGTTCCTGTACTCAACAAAATCGACTTGCCACAGGCCGATGCAATGGGCGTAGCTCAAGAGATTGAGGATATCGTGGGCATCGAAGCCGTTGATGCGGTGCAATGTTCGGCAAAAACCGGTATTGGCATTGAAGAAGTGCTAGAGCGCATTGTTAAACAAATTCCTCCTCCCCAAGGCAATGAAGATGACGCGTTACAAGCGCTGATTATCGACTCGTGGTTTGATAACTATCAAGGCGTTGTGTCTTTAGTGCGTGTTAAAAACGGTACATTACGTGCTGGCGATAAAATGACCGTCATGTCGACAGGGCAGTCTCATCAAATTGATAAAGTCGGCTTTTTCAATCCCAAACCTCATGAAACGGGTGTGCTTCACACGGGTGAAGTTGGGTTCGTAATTGCCGGTATTAAAGATATCTTGGGTGCTCCTGTCGGTGATACCTTGACCACCACGCGTAACCCAGCAAAATCGCCGGTTCCGGGCTTTAAAAAAGTGAAACCGCAGGTTTATGCGGGAATGTTCCCAATCAGCTCCGATGATTATGAAGCCTTCCGTGATGCACTGGGTAAGTTATCGTTAAATGACGCGTCGTTATTCTACGAGCCAGAGAACTCCGCTGCGTTAGGATTTGGCTTTCGCTGTGGTTTCTTGGGTATGTTGCATATGGAAATTATCCAAGAACGACTCGAACGTGAATACGATATCGATTTGATTACTACCGCACCGACCGTTGTTTACGAAGTAGAAACCAAGTCGGGTGATATTGTAAAAGTCGACAACCCGGTCAACTTACCGCCCGTTAATGATATCGAGACGATTTTTGAGCCGATTGTTGAAGCCAATATTTTAGTGCCGCAGGAGTTTGTCGGTAACGTCATTACTTTATGCGTTGAAAAGCGTGGTTTGCAAACGGCGATGAATTATCATGGCAAGCAGGTCGCCGTGACCTACGAAATGCCGATGGCAGAAGTGGTGATGGACTTTTTCGATCGCCTTAAGTCGACCAGCCGTGGTTATGCGTCATTGGATTATCACTTTAAGAAGTTCCAAGCAGCGGATATGGTGCGTGTTGATATTCTGATTAACGGTGACCGTGTCGATGCGTTGGCGTTGATAGTACATCGTGATCATGCCGAATCACGTGGCCGCATGCTAGTTGATAAAATGCGCGAATTGATTCCTCGTCAGCAGTTTGATATCGCGATCCAGGCGACGATCGGGACGCATGTTATTGCGCGTTCGACAGTTAAACAGTTACGTAAAAACGTCACTGCAAAATGCTATGGCGGTGATATTAGCCGTAAGAAAAAATTATTACAGAAACAAAAAGAAGGCAAAAAGCGCATGAAGAACCTCGGCAACGTAGAAGTGCCGCAGGAAGCGTTTTTAGCTGTGTTAAAAGTAGGCAAGTAGCGCTAAAGAGAAAACAAAAAGGGAAACAGGCTGATGGCCAACTATTTTTCGATTATCCTAACCGTGGTGACGTTAATTGCCGGTGCTTTGTGGTTATTTGATGCACTGGTGTTGAAGAAGAAGCGGGCGGCAGGGGAGCCGCAGAATTCGGTAACTGAGTTTGGCCAGTCGGTCTTTCCTATTCTCGCGATCATTTTAGTGGTGCGTACGTTTTTGTATGAACCATTCCAAATACCCTCCGGCTCGATGATGCCCACCTTGTTGAAAGGTGACTTCATTCTGGTAGAGAAATACGCCTATGGCTTGCATGACCCCTTATTTCAAAAGGAAATCGTCGAAACGGGTAAACCCGAACGCGGCGATATTGCGGTGTTCAAATATCCTCTTGAACCGAGTATTGATTATATAAAGCGTATTATTGGCCTACCCGGCGATCGCATTATTTATCGTGATAAGAGCCTCTATATTGAGCCGAAGTGCAAAGGCGACGAAAACTGCAACGCCATTCGTGTAGAAAATGTTATGGTTGATGATGCGCCCGTGTATTATTCTGGAGGGAGCGCGTTAACAACGTATGAGGCACATATGGGATCGGTGACGCACCAGATCTTGTTGGATTCACGCGTGAGTCCGCGGGTGCCTTATTACTTTAAGCAAGCAGGTACACAGCCTACTGAGTTCGTGGTGCCAGAGGGGCATTACTTTGCTATGGGCGACAATCGAGATAACTCTGAGGACAGTCGCTATTGGGGCTTTGTGCCCGAAGAGAACTTGGTAGGTAAAGCGGTATTTATGTGGATGAGTTTTGAAATGGATCGCAGCAGCGAGAGTATTTTGCCGCAATGGGTGCCTACAGGAATAAGGTTTGAGCGTTTAGGGAGTATTGAGTGAGTTTACCAAAACCACCGTTAACTCAGTTAGAACAAATAATTGGCTACCGATTTGAGCGTCAAAGTCTATTAAAGCAGGCGCTAACACACCGTAGCGCCCATGCAAATCATAACGAGCGGCTTGAATTTTTAGGCGACTCGATCCTTGGCGTGGTTATCGCCGAGGCGTTATTTAGTCGGTTTCCGAAAGTCGCAGAAGGCGACTTGAGTCGTATGCGTGCCGCCATTGTTTGTGGGCGGTCGCTCGCGCGATTGGGTAAGAAAAAAGGTTTAGGTGACTATTTGTCGCTTGGTCAAGGCGAGTTAAAAAGTGGCGGTTATCGTCGTGAATCTATTTTAGCTGATGCGATGGAAGCCATCATCGGCGCGATTTTCCTTGATAGTGATATGGATACGGTCAAGCAAGTCGTGTTGGGATGGTTTGAGGAACAATTAGAAACTATCAAGCCAGGTGCCAGCCAGAAAGATCCGAAAACGCGCTTACAGGAATGGCTGCAGGCACGTCAACGTCCTTTGCCTAAGTATGATGTAGTGGCAACGCAGGGACAGGCGCACAATCAGCAGTTTACCGTGACCTGCACCATTGAAGGACTCCCAGAACCTCTGTTAGGCACGGGAACCAGCCGTAGAAAAGCTGAGCAAGCCGCGGCGACGTCCGCATTAGAACAGTTACAGGTATCTTGATGAATTTAGATGATATGCTCAACAATGCCTTAGGTGGCGCTGGGCAAATTGATGAAAATAAACAGTGCGGCTTTGTCGCCATTGTTGGCCGACCCAATGTTGGTAAGTCGACTATGCTTAATCGCATCTTGGGTCAAAAAGTCAGTATTACCTCGAGTAAACCGCAAACAACGCGTCACCGCATTTTAGGTGTAGATACCGAGGGTGATTATCAAACGGTTTATGTTGATACGCCAGGGATGCACCTAGAAGAACCTCGGGCGATTAACCGTGTAATGAATCAAACCGCATCATCAGCGCTCAAAGACGTCGATTTGATTTTATTTGTGGTCGAAAATACGCGCTGGAATGACGATGATGTCATGGTTTTGGAAAAGCTGAAAAAGACTGAAACACCGATTGTACTGGTCGTTAATAAAGTCGATCAAATTAAAGACAAGAATAAGTTGCTGCCACACCTACAATGGTTGAGCCAACAGCTCAGCGTAAAAGAGATTATTCCCGTCTCAGCAAAAACCGGCGATAACCTAGAACCCTTGCGCGATATCGTGAAAGGCTTTTTGCAAAGCGGCTATCACTTTTACCCAGCGGACTATGTAACCGATCGCTCGGTACGCTTTATGACCGCCGAAATTATTCGCGAAAAATTGATGCGGTTTACGGGTGAAGAATTGCCTTACGAAACGACCGTTGAAATAGAACAGTTCGGGCAGTCGGAACGCGGCACACATCATATCCATGCCCTGATCTTGGTCGAACGCGAGGCGCAAAAGCGTATGGTCATCGGTGAGAAGGGCCAAAAGTTAAAAACAATTGGCACCGAGGCGCGTAAAGATCTTGAACGTTTGTTGAATAACAAAGTGTTATTGAAGCTCTGGGTGAAAGTGAAGTCAGGTTGGTCAGATGACGAGCGCGCGTTGAAGAGTTTAGGTTATCGAGAGGACTAGCGAACGATGCAACCAGCGTTTGTGTTACATCGCTGGGATTACCAAGAGACCAGCCTCCTTGTAGACTGCTTTAGTCTGGAGGATGGTCGTGTTCGCTTGTTGGCCAAAGGTGCTAAGCGTAAAACCTCAAGTTGGAAAGGTGTGTTACAACCTTTTATTCCCCTTAACGTGCAATGGGGTGGGCGCGGTGAGTTAAAAACGCTGACTCACGCTGAGGCGATGTCCCACAACTACGAACTCCGTAGTGACTTTCTCTATAGTGGTTTTTATATCAACGAATTATTACAGCGCGTGCTACCGCAGCACGTTGCGGTACCAAGTTTATTCGAATGTTACCCCCAACTATTACAGCGCCTCGCTGACAAACAACCTATCGAAACAACATTACGTTGGTTTGAATGGCAGCTGCTGGATGAACTTGGCAGTGTATTTGAGTGGCCGCAACTGGAGCAACGTAATGAACTCCCCGAAACACTTTATTTTCGTAGTTACAGCGGATTTAGCGTGGATTATCACGATAGCGATTGTGTCACTATCAGCCGCGATGAAGCCATTGCATTGGGGCAAAGCGATTGGCTCAATGATCCACT
The DNA here is from genome assembly GCF_964010655.1 of uncultured Idiomarina sp. Lineage (NCBI taxonomy): Bacteria > Pseudomonadati > Pseudomonadota > Gammaproteobacteria > Alteromonadales > Idiomarinaceae > Idiomarina > uncultured Idiomarina sp. The sequence goes on along the minus strand of NZ_CAXGLS010000003.1, from coordinate 54,128 downwards.
CACCGAGTCGCAACGATACAATTTAAAACGTATTATGCGTCATGCGTTAGCGCCATTTATCGGCGATAAACCGTTACGTGCGCGCGCCTTGTTTAAACGTTAGGAGAAACGATGAAGAATATCCGTTTAGGTGTCAATATTGATCACGTCGCCACCGTACGTAACGCGCGTGGTGTTAGCTACCCCGATCCGGTGACTGCGGCAGCCATTGCCGAGCAAGCGGGGGCTGATGGAATTACCATACACCTGCGCGAAGATCGTCGTCACATCACCGATCGCGATGTAGCCATGTTACGGCAGACGCTTAATGTGCCTATGAACTTAGAGATGGCGTGCACCGACGAAATGATCGGTATCGCGATTGATACACAGCCGACTTACAGTTGTTTAGTTCCAGAGAAACGCGAAGAGCTCACAACCGAGGGCGGGTTGGATGTCGTGGGCCAACAACAACGTATAGCCGCAGCTGTTAAGCAGCTTGCCGATGCCGGCATTTTAGTCTCGTTATTTATCGACCCTAACCATGCGCAAATTGATGCAGCAAAAGCGTGTGGTGCGCCTATTGTTGAATTACATACGGGTGCATACGCGGAGGCGGAAACGCATGCGCAACGTGAACACGAGTTTCAGTTATTAAAAGAAGCCGCAACTTATGCAGATAAACAGGGCTTGCAGGTCAATGTGGGTCATGGACTGCACTATCACAATACACTTGAAATCGCGCAAATTCCGCAGGTAGTTGAGTTAAACATTGGCCACTCAATTATTGCGCGCGCTGTATTGGTGGGTCTCGATCGCGCTGTGCGCGACATGAAAGCAATTCTTGAGCGAGCTCGCTAATGGCAATATTTGGCATGGGCACTGATATGATTGCTGTTGCGCGAGTGGAGACATCGCTGGCGCGCGGCAATGGTCTGGTAAAACGCGTATTAACCGAATATGAACAAGATATTTGGTCGCAACACCGTGCCCCAGCAGATTACTTAGCCAAACGATTTGCAGCAAAGGAGGCGTGTGCCAAAGCATTTGGTACGGGCATTGCGCAAGGGCTTTCATTTCAACATATGGAAGTCCGCAATGATGCGCTAGGGCGACCCGAGTGGGTGTTTTATCAGCGAGCTCTGCAATGGTGTGAGCAATACGGCATCGCCCATGCACACTTGAGCATTAGTGATGATAGTGGGTTTGCTATCGCGACAGTGATTTTAGAAACGAGTAGTTAAACAATGGCGCAGTTTTTTAAGCCCAAAGGCCGCAAAAAATCCACATCGAATTATGTATTAACAGGTACTGCAGATGCGCTCGACCATCAGGGACGCGGTGTGGTTAGGTTATCAAAGCAGGGCAAAAACCGGGTTTATTTTGTTCCACAAGTGCTACCGGGCGAGACGGCTCAATTTAAGGTGACCGGACAACAAAATACCGAATTGCTTGCACGCCAAAACGCTTCCGAGGAGAGGCGTCAGGCGCCATGCCCCTACTATGAAGACTGTGGTGGATGCGATTTACAGCATATTAATGAGACACACCAGCGGCGTCATAAACAGCAGGTAGTCACTGAATTGTTCGCTAAAATGGCAGGTGTGCGAGACCAGTTACCTTGGCATGAAACGTTAACCGCCGACGATTGGCAATATCGTCGAAAGGCACGCTTGGCGATTTATCAACGCAACACAGCAGAGCCGATGCGGTTAGGTTTTCGGGCGCGCTCAAGCAAACATATTGTTGATATTCCGCAATGCGCGGTTTTAGATAGCGCTCTTAATCGTGTGCTTGATGATCTTCGGTCAGTACTTTACGAAGCTCAAATAGGTCCTAAGTTGGGTCATATCGAGTTGATCAAAGCGCGCGATGTACACCTGTGTCTGCGTATCACGCAGTCTTTAAGTTCGGAGCAAGAAAAGTGCCTCAGAGCCTTTTCGAGTCACAGTCAGTGTACGCTTTGGCTCGATGATGGTCAGCAAATTACTTCATTGGCGGAGGACGTAGTCTGCTTCGATGAGACCATTGATTGCGATCGACTGGTATTCATGCCTGGAAACTTTATACAGGTGAATGCGAAAGTTAATCAGCAAATGGTCAAGCAGGCACTGAATTGGTTGGCACCACAAGCCGAGGATGAAATTCTTGATCTGTTCGCGGGCATTGGCAACTTTACTTTGCCGCTGGCACGGCGAGCAAAATCGGTGACTGCCGTGGAAGGGGTATCAGCAATGACCACGCAATTGGCTGCTAACGCGGCGGCTGCAGATCTCAGTAATGTTCACGCGCAGACTTTTGACCTCAGCACTGATCAAGTGAGTCGTTTACTCAAAAAGGGCTTTCAACGTGTTCTTCTTGATCCGGCACGGGCCGGTGCCGAAAAGGTCTGTCAGGGCATCGCACAACTCGAAGCAGATAAACAACCTGTGCAAATTGTGTACGTTTCTTGCTCACCGGATACACTGGCGCGCGATAGTCGTTGGTTATTGGATAACGGCTATGAGATTGCGCATATCAGTTTAGTTGACATGTTTGTACAAACGCATCACATTGAAACAATGGTGAGCTTCAAAAAGGTAGTATAAAGTCATGGTCCATGTTCGCAGTACACATGTTGATGATCCGCAGTATCAGGACGCGGCACAACACTGGTTAGTCAGTGTCAAAGATGTCAGCACACTGGAAGAAACCGCGAACATGCTCGCCAAGCGCTATTCGGACCACGCTGATGCCTTACTCAAAGGCAAAGAGATGGTGGAGATTTTGGCTCCACTCAATGTTGATACTGAGTCGTTGCTTGCAGCATTGTACGCGCCGCTGGTCGATAAGGTGATGCTAGATATTGACGACTTGCCGATCGAACGTTCGTTGCAAGTATTACTGAGCAATGTCCAGCAAATGCAGAATATTTCCGAGTTGCAGTCCTTTCAACATGGCCAACCTGATGGCGCGCAAATCGATAACGTGCGGCGCATGCTGTTGTCTATGGTTGAAGATGTTCGCGCGGTGCTTATTAAGCTTGCCGAGCGCATCTGCTTTCTGCGCGAGGTAAAAAATGCGGATGAGGAGACACGCGTATTAGCGGCTAAGGAGTGCGCAGAAATATACGCGCCATTAGCCAATCGTTTGGGTATTGGACAGCTCAAATGGGAATTGGAAGATATCGCCTTTCGCTACCTGCATCCCAAAACCTACAAAAGCATCGCACAGCAGCTCGATGAGCGGCGTTTAGATCGAGAAAGTTATATCCATGACTTTGTCGAGGACTTGCAACATTCGTTGCAGGAGCAGGGCATCATCGCTGACGTTTACGGTCGTCCCAAGCACATTTTTTCGATTTGGCGCAAAATGCAGAAAAAGCATCTTAGCTTCGAGCAGTTATTTGATATTCGCGCTGTACGAATTTTGACGCATTCGTTGAAAGACTGTTACGCCGCTTTAGGCGTTGTGCACTCACGTTGGCGCCATTTATCCTCAGAATTTGATGATTATGTGGCAACGCCAAAGCCGAATGGCTACCAATCGATCCATACGGTGGTGGTCGGCCCCGACAACAAAAATGTCGAAATTCAAATTCGTAGCCATGAAATGCACGATGATGCAGAACTCGGAGTTGCCGCGCACTGGATGTATAAGGAAGGCGCGCAAGCAGGTAAACGGCATGGTTTCGAAGAAAAGATCGCATGGCTGCGTAAGCTACTGGCTTGGCATGAAGATATGGCTGGGAGCGACTCGTTAGTCGAAGAGATACGTTCCCAGGTATTTGAAGATCGGGTCTATGTGTTCACGCCGAAAGGTGAGGTCATTGACCTTCCCGCAGGCTCTACACCCTTGGATTTTGCCTATTATATCCATAGTCAGGTCGGTCACCGCTGTGTCGGCGCGAAAATTGATGGCCGCATCGTACCTTTCACCTACCAACTGCAAAACGGTGACAAAGTTGAAATACTGACTCAGAAAAGTGCGCAACCACGTCGTGATTGGTTAAATCCGCAAATGGGCTATCTGCATTCTTCACGCGCGCGCAGTAAAGTACATACTTACTTTAAAAAGCAGGATCGCGATAAGAATTTACAAGCCGGTAAAGAACTGCTCGAGCAAGAGCTAAGCAAGCACGGTTTGAGTTTAAATGCTGCCACTAAAGCGCTTGAACGCTTTAATGTGAGCCAGTTAGATGATCTGCTAGCCGCTATTGGCGCAGGCGATATTAGACTTCATCAAGTGGTCAACTTTATTAAGCCGGCACCGACGGAAGAGCAGCAGCTCGCACGGATTAAAAAGCGCACCGCACAGTCAAGTAAGCCCGTCGGTGGTACCTCCGAAGTGACCATCGAAGGGATTGGTAACTTAATGATGCAGTTTGCGCGCTGCTGCCAACCGATACCCGGCGAACCAATCCGTGGGTTTATAACCCAAGGGCGCGGTGTTTCGGTTCATCGGCAAGACTGCGATCAATTACAGCATCTGCTCTCGCAACATCCTGAACGGGGCATTGAAGTGTCTTGGTCTGCTCGCACGCAGAAAGAGTATCGCGCGTCGGTTCGTATTTCAGCGTTGGATAGAAATGGCTTATTGCACGATATCACCAGTGTTCTGGCCAACGAAAAAGCAGCGGTATTACAAATGGATAGTGAGTCAGATGCGCAGTCGCAGTCGGCGACCATTTGGCTGAAGTTAGCGGTTAAAAATAATCAGGCGTTGCAAAAGATCATTCAGCATTTACGCCAATTACCCGGCATTGAACAAGTTCAAAGGAGTTAACAATCATGCAAGCAGTGGGTATCGAGGCGCTCAAACAGGTTATGCAGCAGCTACGCGACAAACAACACGGCTGTCCGTGGGACCTCAAACAAACTTTTGAGTCGTTGCTACCCTATACCATCGAAGAAACCTATGAGGTGGTCGACGCGATCAATGGGGGCGACCGCGCAGCGATGAAAGATGAACTCGGTGACTTACTGTTTCAAGTCGTATTTTATGCGCAACTTGGTGAGGAAGAGGGAAGCTTTGATTTTGAGGCTATTGCTCAGCATACCGCCGATAAACTGATACGCCGCCATCCTCATGTGTTCGAGCAAACCGACGGTGCTTTATCCGATGCCGAGATAAAGCAGCAGTGGGAAGCGATAAAGCAACAAGAGCGTAAAAGCCAGCAAGCAGAAACTGTCTTTAAAGACATTCCGAGTCAGTTACCGAGTGTGCTAAAAGCCGCTAAGCTTCAAAAGCGAGCGGCTTCTGTCGGCTTCGACTGGACGGAAGAAGAACCCATTTATGCAAAGGTTTATGAAGAGATCGATGAGGTTCGCACTGCCGAAAACGATGACCACCTGGAAGAAGAAATCGGTGATTTATTATTTGCGGTGATTAACCTTGCTCGCCATAAGCAGGTGAACCCAGAACGTGCGCTTCAGAGAGCGAACAATAAATTTGTGCAGCGCTTTCAAGCGATTGAAGCGATGCTAAGCGCCCGTAAACAAGCGGCGGACGAACTGAGTTTGGACCAACTTGAAGCACTTTGGCAAGAGGTAAAATCGGCGCAAAAGTGATGCTTTTATTTGTAGAAATGGGTGCGCTTAGGTATACTATTTTCCCGTCTTAAGAAATCCCTACATTGACCTGACCAACTGGGTAACACATGGCGACAAATTATATTTTCGTAACCGGCGGCGTTGTATCCTCGCTGGGGAAAGGTATTGCTGCAGCTTCACTGGCTGCGATTCTTGAAGCACGGGGCCTGAATGTCACCATTCTAAAGCTCGACCCTTACATTAACGTCGATCCAGGCACGATGAGCCCGATCCAACACGGTGAAGTTTTCGTCACCGTCGATGGCGCAGAAACAGACCTCGATTTGGGTCATTATGAGCGTTTCATCCGTACCCGCATGACCAGTCATAATAACTTTACTGCGGGGCGCGTTTACGAGGACATTATCCGTCGTGAGCGAAAAGGTGAATTCCTCGGCGCGACCATTCAGGTCATCCCACATATCACCAATGAAATTAAACGTCGCATTATTGAAGGCGGTAAAGGCTCGGATATCGCAATTATTGAAATCGGCGGCACCGTGGGTGATATCGAATCACAACCTTTCTTAGAAGCGATTCGCCAACTTGGCACTGAAGTCGGCCGTGATCACACCTTGTTTATGCATTTGACGTTAGTGCCTTTCTTGGGTGCTGCGGGCGAGGTAAAAACCAAGCCCACGCAACACTCCGTGAAAGAGCTGCGCTCGATCGGTATTCAGCCGGATGTTTTAGTCTGTCGTTCGGATCGTTCGCTGCCACCTTCAGAGCGTTCAAAAATCGCGCTTTTCACCAATGTCGAGGAGAAAGCGGTCATTGGTCTGCGTGATGTCGATAGTATCTATAAGATCCCATCGATGCTTAAGTCGCAAGGACTCGATGAGATCGTGACACATCGCTTCCGTCTTGATTGCCCAGAGGCTGATTTGAGCGAATGGGAGCAAGTACTGTATCAAGAATCGAATCCTAACGGCGAAGTGACCGTCGGTTTTGTTGGTAAGTATGTTGAATTACCGGATGCGTATAAATCGGTTAATGAAGCCCTTGCCCATGCAGGTTTAAAAAACCGTCTTACGGTTAATATTCGCTATATTGATGCACAAGACATCGAAACCAAAGGCACCAGTAAGTTAGCTGATGTCGACGCTATTTTAGTGCCTGGTGGTTTTGGTGATCGGGGTATCGATGGCAAGCTAAAAGCCGCGCAGTATGCGCGTGAAAATAATATTCCGTATTTAGGTATTTGCTTAGGTATGCAAGTCGCGCTTATCGAGTACGCACGTAACGTGGCTGGCCTGAAAGACGCAAATAGCACTGAGTTTGAACCGGATTGTAAACAACCGGTGGTGGGTTTGATTACCGAGTGGATGGACGCCAACGGTCAAAAAGAGCTGCGCGATGAGAGTTCTGACTTAGGTGGCACGATGCGTTTAGGCGCACAGGAATGTCATTTAGAGAAAGGCTCGAAAGCAAGCAAGATGTACGGTGCTGAAGTGATCGAAGAACGTCACCGCCATCGCTACGAAGTCAACAATAACTACATCGAAGCGTTAGAAAAAGCGGGCTTAAAGTTTTCGGGCTTCTCGCATGATAAGCGTCTTGTTGAAGTGGTTGAGATTCCTGAACACCGCTGGTTTATTGCGGTTCAATTTCACCCTGAATTTACTTCGACACCGCGCGACGGTCATGGCTTATTTAAAGGCTTTATCGAGGCCGCTGGTCAGTTTAATAAAGAGCGTTTAGGTTAATTAATAAGGATTTTATAATGAGCACAATTACCCGTATTGTTGCGCGTGAGATTATGGATTCGCGTGGTAACCCGACGGTAGAAGCAGACGTTTATTTAGAGTCAGGCCACATGGGTCGCGCTGCCGCACCCAGCGGTGCTTCAACAGGTTCACGAGAGGCGCTTGAGTTGCGTGACGGTGATAAAAACCGTTACTTAGGTAAGGGTGTTGAGCAAGCGGTTGCCAATATTAATGGCGCGATTGCTGAAGCTTTGCGTGGCGCTGAAGCGGTTAACCAAAACGCGATTGACGAAATTATGTTGCGCTTAGATGGCACCGATAATAAAGAAAAGCTTGGTGCTAACGCTATTTTGGCTGTTTCTTTGGCCGTCGCCAAAGCAGCAGCGGCCTATAAAAACATGCCGTTGTACCAGCATATTGCTGAACTCAACAATACGCCTGAGACATACAGCATGCCACTACCGATGATGAACATCCTCAACGGTGGTGAACACGCGGACAATAACGTCGATATTCAAGAGTTCATGATTCAGCCGGTTGGCGCGTCAAGCTTTAAAGAAGGCTTGCGTATGGGGGCTGAAATCTTCCATGCGCTGAAAAAAGTGCTTCAGCAGCGTGGTTTGAGCACTGCAGTGGGCGACGAAGGTGGTTTCGCGCCGAACTTAGGCTCTAACGAAGAAGCTCTACAAGTGATCGTCGAAGCCGTTGAAAAAGCAGGCTACCGCATGGGTGATGACGTAACGCTTGCATTGGACTGTGCTGCATCTGAGTTCTACAAAGACGGTCAGTACAATCTGAGCGGAGAAGGCAAGTCCTTTGATGCCGAAGGATTCGCCAGCTATCTTGCTGAGTTATGTGATCGTTATCCGATTATTTCCATTGAAGACGGTTTAGACGAGTCCGACTGGGATGGTTGGAAAGTGTTGACTGAAAAGCTAGGTGACCGTGTACAGTTGGTGGGTGATGACCTGTTCGTGACTAACACGCGTATCTTGCAAGAAGGTATCGACAAGGGTATCGCAAATTCAATTTTGATTAAATTTAATCAGATTGGTAGTCTGACAGAAACTTTGGCAGCGATCGAGATGGCGCGTAAAGCAGGTTACACTGCGGTTATCAGTCACCGTTCGGGTGAGACTGAAGACGCAACCATTGCAGATTTAGCAGTTGGCACAGCCGCCGGTCAAATTAAAACCGGCTCGCTTTGCCGTTCGGATCGTGTAGCCAAATACAATCAATTGCTACGCATTGAAGGTGAGTTGGATGGCAAAGCGCCATACCGCGGTCGACAAGAAGTCAAAGCTGGATAATTCGCAGGCCGACATTTTTCAGCCGATAGCAGAGCACAGCGATATCGCTGAGCTCTGCTCAGCTTTGTATGAAAGAACATTAATACAACTCTCACAAGAAGAGCTAGATGCCGGCTTATTGCGCCGACGTTTAGCGAGCCTTCCATTTTACGTGCGCCATGCCGCACACGGTTCATTGCAAGCGGCACAGCACAGTCCGTTACAACTCGACGCACAGAACGCCAGTTGGCAAGCGCCTCAGGCAACAACATGTCCAACGGGAACAGGCACCGCGCAAAAGCAACATGCGTGGTTTAAACAGCATGCGGCACTCGGGCTCGTGGTTCCCGTGCGCTACGAAACGAGTGAGTTTAAGACGATTGTGCTTGATAGTATTGACCGCGTCGATAGTAAGCATCATCGTGTGCATTTAAACTATCAGGGGTGGTTTAGCTTTAGCGGTGAGGGTGAGTCATCTGATTTAACCTTGCTGAAGCCGACCAAACGTATTATGACCGCTGCCTGTTGCGGTCATCAATGGAATCATCGGGGGCGAATTAACCCCCGAACGCTCACCTTACGCGAACTATTGCTGGTAGCCACTCTAGACTGGCGTCAGTTTAAAGTGGCACTCAAAATCGCGCGTTAAATGCCATTCGCTTCCATTTCGATGCGTGACGCCGCACCGTAAATCAGGCTTGCATCACCTTCGAGCTCACCCTCAGGTGTGGTGGTTGGCCAAAGCTCGTCAAGCCCCTGAATAACCTTACGCGTTTCTGCGATAGCCTCTTCGACACCTGCTCGTTGTGCTTCAGACAACGCATCGAGACGGCTCAACGCGATTTGCTGAAATCCATATGCGTCTTGAAACTCATGCACATTGACCACCTGGTTTTGTTTGATACCAATGGCGTACTCATCGGCTGAGGTGAGTAACATGCTGGCGATACTTTTTAGTACTTCGGCTGCGGTCATTGATGCCAAAGGTTCGTTAGCCGCAATAGCGTCTTTCAATGCGGCGTAGTTTTCCATTACGACGGCCTTATCGGCATCATTATTGACGCTATCGGCTAAATCGCTCAATGGTTTTGCGAAGCCCGGTAGGTCGCGTGCTTCAAAGGCACTTACTAAGCCCGCGTAGAGCTCATCACCGGGGTGTTTCATATGGGTCTTCGCCATCTCTAGATGACCTTGCTCATATAGCTTCATGCCGACCCATAAATGACCACGTATTAAACCAAGTTGCGCTAAAAACGCTGAATCATTGGTGGTTAAATCCACGCTTACAGCGCCTTCACCTTCGCCTTCCATCATTGGACCCGGCGCAGTGAGTAATGTGGCGGGGGCTAGGCTGGTATGTGGGCTGGTTGTCGCAACGGCACCTTGACTGATGACCATCGAGGCACCAATCGCCGAACTCACCGCAATCCAACTCTTGCGTTTTTCTCTCATCATGGAATCCTTGTTTTTGCTCAATGTTATTTCAGTTATAATCTCAAAAATGATAACTATTCGCAAATAAAAGGTATGTTCTCAATATGATTATCCACTTACAGCAAGTCATCGATAAACCCACCATTGATGTAATTAACGAGAAACTTGCTCAGCATACCTTCACTGATGGCAAATTATCCGCGGGGGCAGGGGCTAAATCTGTTAAAAACAATCAGCAATTGAGTGTTGACCAAAAGGCGCAAGGACTGGTTGATTTTACGCTTCAGCGCATGCTGAGAAACCCCTGGGTGGAGGCTGCTTTACGTCCGAAAACAATTGCACGAAGCATGATCAATCGCTATCAAAATGAGCAAAGTTACGGTGTTCATGTGGATGACGCACTCATGAATCAAGCGCGCACCGATATCTCTTTTACACTCTCGTTATCGGCGCTTGACGAGTATCAAGGTGGTGCATTAACGATAGACGAACATAGTGGTGAGCGAAGCTGGCGCTTAGATGCGGGGGATGTGCTGATCTATCCAAGTCACTTTTTGCATCAGGTAGAGCCTGTGACAGCAGGTCAACGCACTGCGTTAGTTGGTTGGTGTCAGAGTTGGGTGAGAGATGCTCAGCAACGCGCCTTACTGTTTGATATGCAGCAAGCCGTCATGCAGGAGTTTGAGGCCAAGGGACGCAGTGAACAATACCTTCTGCTCTCTAAAAGCTATCAAAACCTGTTGCGAATGTGGATGGATTAATTATGAATTCACGATACAATGCGCTTTATTAGCTAGCCTAACTGATTGTGATTAAGGATATTTGCTGTTGCTAGATAGGTTTAAAGGATTACAACTTAATTTTCTTCATGGTTTGTTAGTCGTTGTATTTTTGGTCGGCATCGCCTGTGTTGAGTGGGTCATTAATTTAACCTCATCGCAGTATCAGCAGCTTAAAAGTAACCGAGCAACGACTGAATTAGTTGGTATTCGCTCTCAAATGGAGCAATTGTTTGGTGAAGCGTCTCGTGCAGCCTTTGCATTTTCTTCCTATTTCTCTGTGCAGCCTGTCACTGAACCGGTTAACACGCGCTTACTCGCGGTGTCTATTCTTAAAGAAAGTCCTGTGGTCAAACGAGTATCCGTTTGGCGTAACCAAGACTTATTGTTTGCCTATCCAATAACGCCGGCTATGACGTTATGGACAAGCCAAGCACCCAAGCAATACGATCTCACATCCCCAGTTGCACAGTTATTTGAAAACTATCAAGTTTCCTCCCCACGTTTATTAGAAAATGGTGCACTGGCGTTAGATGTGACATTACCAATCTATACTCGACACTTCACTTTCTCAGGATTTTACTGGGGTTCGGTACGGCTATTGGTCGATATATCAGAAATCATGCGACGCGTTCGTGAAGGGAGCGCTGCGGACTACGAGCTTGCGTTAAGTCGCGCTTCGGTCGAAAAGCTGGGTGAGGAGGTTTTTCTCGGCAATCCTGATATTTTAAACACGGCGGATGCGACGGCTGAACTTGATGTGTTTAATGAAACTTGGCAGATCCATGCGCGCGCAAAACACACGAATACAAAAGTCAGTGGCATGGGTTGGCTGCGCTTCTTCGGTTACGCCGGGGTCATTGTACTTGCCGCCGTCATCGCGCTACTGAGCCGCAGTTATCGTGCGTTGCATCAACAAGCACAAACGGATGTTTTGACAGGATTACTCAATCGAAGAGCGCTAACGCAACGTTTTAAGTCGTTAGCATTGCGCAATGATAAGCCATTAGAAGTCATTTATATTGATTTGAATAAGTTTAAACCTATTAATGACCGGTACGGGCATGCGGTCGGCGATAAGTTTCTCATGCATGTTGCGTCAATATTGAACATCTACGTGAATGCCAAGGAAGCCGGGCGTATCGGTGGTGATGAATTTGTCGTGTTACGTCCTCTAAAAACGAGTGAGCTTGGTAACAGCGATAGTGTTAAAGACATCGTTGAACACTTGCGTGAGCACCCTTTTGTGTTTGAGAAGGGCGAGTTAACCATTCACGCCAGTGTTGGCCGTGCGGAGTTCCCGGCTGAGGGACGCTCGCTTGAAGAACTCCTGCACGTAGCTGATGAACGCATGTATGAAGATAAAAATAAAAATGCTTAGTCTTCGTTATCGCCCGAGTGTAGTCGTCGGTATATAACGAACGAGTAAACTGTGGGCACAAGTGCAAGCACAACAATGAGCCCGATGAGCATAGTTGGTGGCATAGGCCACCAGGCTTTCGACACTAGTATCGCGCCAATAATGACAAAACAGTAACTTCCCAAACGGTGGGTTTTATACCAGACTTCATCGCTGGCTAACGTCCAAGGCGTGCGAATACCAATAAAGAAGTTCTTCCGCAGCTTACCTAAGTAATTACCCAAACAGATAAATAAGACGCCGACACCGACAACGATGATTGTTGGTAACTCAAGTTCAGCTCCGAGCGCAACACTCAGTTGGACTACTTGAATCAGCAAAATAAAGCCTAGCATCAAGTTGGTAATTAAGCCGACAGTCGTGCGGAAACTATTTATTTTGTAGCCTTTGGGAGAAAGCACATGCAGGCATTCCATGAGCGCCCAAAGTCCGACCATAATCAGTGTCATCAGCCAGGCGCCAAGAGGTTTTGACTGATAGGCATCGATTTCACCTTCAAAGTTCCAGTGACTGGGGATTTCCTGCGGTAGCTGGTTGTAGAGCGCGCCCACAAAAACGGCACTTAATACAATCAGCAACCAGCTAATCCAACGATGCTTCCAAGGGAGCGTAAAGGTCATGAGTCCTCCTTGTGAGAAAATAGACCAAATAAGATCGCCATTACCTCTTCGGCGACTGAACTATTAAGCGAATATATGAGCTGCTGTCCGCGGCGCTCGCGGCGCACTAACTCGGCACTCAGCAATAACGCTAGATGATGTGAGAGAGAGGCTTTAGTAATTGAAAACTCCTCACTCAGCTCACCCGCACTTTTGGAGCCAGAGCGCAATACACGAAGAATATCTCTGCGAGTGCCGTCGGCAAGCGCTTTGAATACCAGTTGTTGTTTCATTATGAAGATATTACCGTTAGTTAGATATTTAGATAATAGTCTAAATATCTAAAGTTGCAAGTTTGAGTTATGCTAATAACCCATGATTAAGGACGTGCTATGAAACTAATTTCGACTTGGCAAACAGAAAGGCTTGTGATTAGACCGCTTAAAGGGACGGATGCGGAGTTTATATTAACATTACTCAATGAACCTGAATTCATTAAACAAATTGCTGATAAGCAGGTTAGAACCATTGATAACGCCGTCAACTATATTGAAACAGGGCCGCAAATGCAGTACCGGCACTATGATTTAGGCCTGATGTTGATGGTGCGTAAGCAGGATGGTAAACCGATAGGATTAATGGGGCTGTTAAAGCGTGACTTTCTCGATCACCCAGATATCGGATATGCGTTATCAAACGTGTATACAGGACAGGGCTACGCCATTGAAGCAGCACACTCGCTGATGGAGCGCGTAGCTCAGTGTACACGCCTCACGCGTCTGAGTGCCATTTGCAACCCGAGCAACGCCGCTTCGCTAACATTGTTAGATAAACTAGGCTTTATTGAACAAGGCATCATTGAGCTGCCCGACGATGGGCAACCCGTGGTGCTCTTGGAAACCTTTGTTGTGCGCGATGGACGAGGTTAAACGGTAGTTAACCAGTCAAATGAATCTGCTCGTTCACCCCATTGAATCTCATTTAACGCACGACGCAATAATTGCGTTTTGGGGCCTTCTTCGCCGCTGCCGATGGTGATAGTTTGCTCATTGTGAATCAGCGAACCAACGGGGGTCAGCACTGCCGCTGTGCCAGACAACGCCGCTTCGGTAGCCGGCTTTTGTGCACGGTCGAGGAGTTCATCAACTGACAAGGCACGCTCACTCACCTTCATGCCCATGTCTTTAGCGAGTGTCAGAATTGAGTCACGGGTAATACCGTGTAAGAAACTGCTATCCAAATCTTTGGTAATAACCTCATCACCGTCGATGAGTAAGAAGTTGGCAGCGCCTGTTTCCTGCACATCCCCATTTGGGCAAAACAGTACTTGGTCAGCATCGTATTGGGCGCGTGCTTGCATAATTGGATTTAATGCACTGGCGTAGTTACCACCACTTTTAATCATACCCATATGTGGTGCACAACGCATGCCGTCAGTTTCAATCAACAGTTTTAGCGGACGCGTGCCGCCGGCAAAATAGTCGCCCACCGGCGATAACAACACATACAGCAACGACTGAGTTGCTGGGCTGGCTGCTTTACCAATCGCGGGCTCGGTGCCGATATGCGTTGGACGTATATACATGGAGCCTGGCGGGTTAGGTACTTCGTTTTTAAAATGCTTTACGATATCAACGATCATATGCTCAAGGAGCGTCGTATCGATCTCGGGTAAAGCCAGCAATTTACTGCTCTGACGCATGCGTTTGATATTTTGATCAAGCCTGAAAATATGAACCGAACCATCAGCATGCTTGAACGCTTTTAATCCTTCAAAGCAGGTACTAGCGTAATGCAAAGCATGTGCACCAGGATGCAAAGACAAGCTATTCGCAGTACTTATTTGAGGGGAATGCCATTGCCCATCCTGGTATTCTGCAATACTCATTTCAGGCATGAAAACGGTGCCAAAAGCGGCCATATGAGACTCCTTTACATTAAAATCGCGGCTAGTTTAACACGAAAGCTACGTAATTTAGCTAAGAAGGGTTTCTTTTCAAGTACCAAATGGCGATGGGAATTTCCATCAGTGCGTAAGTAATCAGGGTATACCAAAACCAATTTAATGAGCCTCCAAATAATAAAAATGGATAGCCCAGCCCCATGTATTTCCAGCCTACAATTACAAGCGCGAAGGCAATAGCACTGGCGCTTGCGAGTGCCAACTTGCCCATCGATTTACCCGCAACTCTTGGAAAAACGTGCAGATAACACATCAATAGAATCGCAAGATTCAACAACACAACTAAAAGTTCAGCGGGTAACATTTCGACTTAAGTACTCCATATCGCCTGAAATAAAACGGATACGCCGGATAATAACATTAATCCTAACGTCAGTCGTTTAAACTGCTGCTCAACGACAAATCGTTGAAGATAATGCCCAAATAGGGCGCCTAACATTGCGCAAGGTACCATTGCCAGAAGGAGCGTGAGGTGGGAGCGCTGGTAGACACCTTGCGTACTAAAGGTCAGCACGTTAGCAATAGCAATGACTAAAAAGAACAATGCCAAAGTGGCCCGAAAGGTTGTTTTATCAACCTTTGCATTAGCAAGAAATAAGATGATGGGTGGGCCACCTAGCGTCATGAGTCCGTTTAGTATTCCCGATGTAGCGCCGACTCCGACATGACCGGGGCGATGATTAAAAGTCGGTAAATTGCGGCCACTCACCAACACAGCTACGACTGTTAAGATGAGCAACCCTAACAGCCATTGGATTGCTCGTTCGTTGACCTCGACCAAGAGCAGGCTGCCAACAATGGAAAACGCAAATCCCGCCCCGAGTAACCAAAGCCACTGACGGGGATGCGCGGCGTCTCGGTTCTTGTAATAGATAATTGCGCTTAAAAATACGTTCACGATCGACAACGTGGGTGTAATGGTCGTCATGGGTAAAAACAGCACTAACAAAGGCACACTCACAAGGCCAGAGCCAAAGCCGCTGATCCCCTGTAAGGTGGTGGCAAAGAAAATAATCACTGCAGCATAGATATATTCCAAAAAAACACCTCAATGGCTTTGCATACTCAGTTTTAGACTTCATAATGGCACTAATACATGTTTCCCAGAGCACTTTATGCGAATTGTCATTATTTTGCTGGTTGGCGTATTAGCAGCGCTACAATACCGTCTTTGGTTTGGTAAGAACAGCTTGCCAGACTATTGGCGCTTGCAACAAGAAGTGCAACATCAACGCAAAGCGAATGACAACTTGGCGCGGCGTAACGAAGTGCTTTACGCGGATATTAAAGACTTACGTGAGGGCGAAGACGCGCTGGAAGAGCGCGCGCGCAACGAACTCGGTATGATAAAAAAAGAAGAAGTGTTTTTCCGTCTTGTGCACCCGAGGAGGCTTGAGCAGTAATATGTCATCTTCGTCGGGGATTAAGCTCGCGGCCGTCGTTCCCGCAGCAGGTACCGGGAGCCGGATGCAAAGCGAGCAACCTAAGCAATTTATTGAGATCCAATCTCAACCAATACTCTCTCACACGCTCGCTGCGATTCAGCGTGCCCCTCAAGTGCAACGCGTTTTCGTTGCTGTTAACCCAACGGCTATCAACCTATATCCGCACTGGCCTGAGGCGGTTGAAACGGTTTCCGGCGGCGAGTCGCGCGCTGAATCTGTGCTGATGGGTCTAAAAGAGGCCGCACGACAAGGTTTTAGTCATGCGTTAGTACATGATGCAGCACGACCTTGTTTGCCATTAAGCGTCTTACTGGACGTAATTGAACAAGGCACATTACAAGATCAAGGCGCTATCGTGGCGTTGCCGGTACGCGATACCTTGAAGCGGGCGCAAGCCGATAGTTTGGCGATAAGCAGCACGGTTTCCCGTGAGCGATTGTGGCAAGCGCAAACGCCTCAGGTGTTTGCGATTAAGCCTTTGATAGCGGCGATTAACAAGATGGGCGTCGCTCATCCAGGCCTAACCGATGAAGCGTCAGCGATGGAGTTCGCTGGCTATCAACCGCGATTGGTCATGGGCTCATATAAAAATATCAAAGTGACCTTCCCGGAAGATATCGAGTTGGTCAGTTACTATTTAAACGAAGAGATTAATCACTCATGATGAATATTCGTGTTGGTCATGGCTATGACGTGCACCGCTGGGGCGCAGAGAATAAGCCCTTAATGCTAGGTGGTGTTGAAGTGCCGCACGCTGATGGTCTTTTGGCACACTCAGACGGTGATGTTGTGCTTCACGCAATTAGTGACGCAGTGCTAGGCGCATTGGGGCTAGGTGATATTGGTCGTCACTTTCCCGACACCGATGACCAATTTGCGGGCGCAGACAGTGGTGGGCTACTGACTCATATTATGCAGTTGGCTGCCTCACGTAAATTTGTTGTAGGAAATATCGACGTTACTATCGTGGCACAGCAGCCTAAAATGGCACCTCACATCGACGCGATGAGACAACGTATTGCGAATCTACTGGATGTAGCGAGTGATGCGGTGAATGTGAAAGCGACAACGACGGAAAAGCTAGGTTTTGTGGGTCGGAATGAAGGTATAGCGTGCCATGCAGTGGTATTAATGGCGGGTCAGTCATGAGTCAGTTAGATGCGGCAATTAACCCAGTTAGGCTCAATTCAAAACGCACGCAAGCACAGTTTAAACTTCACCCCGAAGACTTTGTCGTGACCGAACGACTTGATGTCGCGGACGACGGAGAGGGTGAACATCAGTGGTTGTGGATTCGTAAGCGGGGTGCCAATACGCAGTTTGTTGCGCGTCAGCTTGCCCGATTTGCCGATACCTCACCTAAAAACGTCAGTTATGCGGGTTTAAAAGACCGTAACGCAGTTACTGAGCAATGGTTTTCGGTGCAATTGCCGGGGCAAGAGACATTAGATTGGCAACAGCTCAACAATGAAGAATTCCAAGTCCTGAAGGTGATTCGTCGACAAAAGAAGCTCAAGCTCGGCTTACATGAAGCGAATCAGTTTAAGATCCGCTTGCGTGATGTTGTCGATAAGGGACTGTTTGAGCAAAACTGGAATTCGCTTGTGACCGACGGCACGCTTAACTATTTTGGCCCGCAACGATTCGGTCATGACCAGAATAACTTAACTCGTGGATTCGAATGGCTGCGAGCGGGTGGCAGCAACAAACGTGTGAAAAAGCCAGAGCAAAGCCGGTTGTTGTCCTCTGTACGCTCATTCCTATTCAACCAAATAGCGTCTTCACGCTATCAGCAGTACGGTTTTGAAACGCTTGCAGGTGACTGTGTGATGCTATCCGGGTCACAATCAGTTTTTCATGTTGAGCAGTGGGATGATGAGCTGAAACAGCGTCTTACCACTGGCGATATTCAGTTGACGGCTGGTCAACCCGGCTGGGTTTCTAAGCCGCTCATTTCTGGGGAAGCTGAGCAGTTTGAAACCGACTGTGTAAGTCCGTGGGCTGACATTATTGACTGTTTAGCGTCAAAAAAGGTTAAAGCCAGCCGCCGTGCTATGCGTCTTAAACCGACTGACCCTGAGTTATGTTGGGATGGTAGCGATGCGGTTATTTATTTTGAATTACCTAAAGGCAGTTTTGCAACTGCGTGTATTAGTGAACTAATTGATTTGTCGGTGACTGAAAATGATGAAGATTCTGTTGAGTAATGATGACGGCGTTCATGCGCCCGGTATTCACGCGCTGTATCAAGCCTTAAAATCTATTGCTGAGGTCCGCGTGATAGCACCAGATAGAAATTGTAGTGGTGCGAGTAATTCACTGACCCTGCATAATCCACTGCGTCTGCAACAGCTTGATAATGGCTTTTACTCGCTCAATGGCACGCCGACTGATTGTGTCCATATTGGCACCAACTCGCCGTTTGCCGAAGAGGTTGATTTAGTGGTTTCAGGCATTAATGACGGACCTAATATGGGCGACGATGTGTTTTATTCAGGTACAGTGGCTGCTGCAATGGAAGGGCGGTTTAAAGGTCTGCCTGCCATTGCCGTGTCGATGGGGGGACGCGGACATGACTACTATGATACGGCGGCGCAAGTCGTTGCCGAGTTGGTTGAAAGTATGGAATCGAAGCCTCTTCAGTTAGATACCGTGCTCAATGTTAATGTTCCTTACGGACCTTATAATGATATTAAAGGCACACGAGTAACTCGGTTAGGCCGTCGACACCGCGCTGAAACCATGGTGCGTGATCGTGATCCCTTTGGTCGTGAGATCTTCTGGTATGGGCCCATCGGTCATCATTTAGATGATGCGCCAGACACTGATTTTGCAGCCATTCATGAGGGCTATGTATCGATTACACCATTAAGTCTGGATATGACCGCAAAACGTCATCAAGACACATTAGATCAATGGTTAGCGGAACGGGAAGATGCTCAATAGAAATCACTCAGGGATGGCGAAGCGATTAGTACAAACATTATTGCAAGCAGGTATTACTAATCAACGTGTGCTGGATGTCATTCAGGCGACACCGCGAGAGCGATTTATGCCGGAGTCGCTTGCCCATAAAGCGTATGAAAACACTGCGTTGCCCATCGGGAATGGACAAACGATATCGCAACCATTGATGGTGGCAACAATGACACAGTTGCTGATTCAACATCATTGCCAACACGTGTTAGAGATCGGCACGGGTTCAGGCTATCAAACTGCGATACTGGCGCAATTAGTCGATCAGGTTTTTAGCGTAGAGCGTATCGGCCAGCTGCAGTATCAGGCTAAGCGCCGGTTACGTAGTCTCGATATCCACAATGTCTCGATGCGCCACGGTGACGGATGGGAAGGTTGGACAAGTAAGGCACCATTTGATGGCATCATCGTCACCGCCGCAGCGAGTGAATTGCCGAGTGCATTGCTCGAGCAACTCGCTGATGGAGGGGTGTTGATCATTCCTGTGGGTGAAACTAAGCAAACTCTAACGGTTGTAAGGCGTTTTGGCGACGAATTCGAACAGCAGCGTATTGGTGATGTGCGGTTTGTGCCTTTAGTTAAAGGAGCGACTCAGTGAAGCTATTTACCAAGATGTACGACGCTGTGCTGCGCTGGTCTCAGCATACTCATGCGCAATGGATCCTGGCGGCGTTGAGTTTTTCCGAAGCTATTTTTTTTCCGATCCCCCCGGATGTGATGTTAGCGCCTATGGCCATGACACAGCCTAAGCGGGCATTCAGATTTGCGGGAATAACAACACTGACTTCAGTGTTGGGTGGCTGTGTTGGGTTTGTGCTTGGTATGTGGGCCTATGACGCTGCGGTTTTACCGTTTGTCGAATTGATGGGCTATGAGGATAAATTAGCAACCATCGTTAATTGGTTCGAACATTATGGTATTTGGGTTGTTTTTCTCGCGGGCTTCTCACCTATCCCCTACAAGCTATTTACAGTGAGCGCCGGTATGCTGAGTATGGCTTTTTTACCGTTTTTACTCGCCTCAGCAGTGAGTCGGGGATTACGGTTTTACCTAGTTGCTTGGCTGCTACGCTGGGGAGGCCCTGAAATGGCGATCAAACTGAGGACGTATGTTGATCGCATCGGTTGGGCTACCGTTATTATCGCTATTCTTGTAATCTTGATTGTTAAACTCATGTCTTAAGGATCGGCTATTCATGACCCTGTATAAGGTGTTGACTTTGAGTCTAGTTGGCGCACAGTTAATTGTCGCTGGCTGTTCGTCACGTTCTGCACCCGCGCCCGTGGAGACACTTTATACGGGTAAAACGTATCAGGATTATGAAGCCGATAGCCTCGCGCAAGCTAAGCAGTACCAGGTTCAGAGCGGGGAAACGCTGTATTCAATTGCTTTTCGCGCCAGCATGGATGTTAACCAGCTGGCGCGTATTAATGACATCGCCGAACCTTACACTATATTTCCGGGACAAATGCTGCGTTTAGATGTGCCCAGCCCCAAAACTACTAGTTCTAAGAAACCGTCATCAGAGAATCAAAAAGATATAACGCAAACCGTTGCCAAGCCTGATACGAAAGAGTATGTTCAAAATACATACAGTAAAAAAACGATTGAAAAACAAAATCCTAAAACAAATGTTAAGGAGCGTGTGGTTGCTAAACCGAGGCGAGAAGAACGTCAGTCGGTTGTCTCACGCCCAGACACGATGTCAGTTAAGAACAAAGACATCCAATGGCGTTGGCCCGTTACGCAAAAAATTATACGTGATTTTTCGCTAGCCGAGCGAGGTAACAAAGGGTTGGATTTTGCAGGCCAAAAAGGTGATGCAGTTCATGCCGCCGCTGCGGGAAAAGTCGTGTACGTAGGAAGTGGCCTGAGAGGCTATGGCAATTTAATCATTCTGAAACATAACGATGATTTTATTACTGCCTACGCACACAACGAAAAAATTTTAGTTACTGAGCAACAGTGGGTCGATGTCGGACAGCCAATTGCAGAAATGGGCGATTCAGGAACCACGCGTGTTATGTTGCACTTTGAAGTGCGTTATCGCGGCAAATCAGTCAACCCGAGACACTACCTACCCAACTAGGTAAGTAGGCTGCTCGGCCTTGACTGATACACGTTGAGGTCTGTATGCAGAGTAGTGCAAGGGGAACGTCATGAGTAGTAAGCGTAAAAGCGAAATTGAAGATGACATGAAGGAAGTCGATGTGTTGGAGGAAGGGGAAGTCGATCCTTCAACATTATCTGATGATGTGCGTGATAATTCAGAAGAGGAACAGGCGCTCGAAGAAGCGTTGGTTAGCTCGGGTCAATATCAGCGTAAAATGGACGCTACGCAAATATATCTCAGCGAGATAGGTTTTTCCCCTCTATTAACTGCAGAAGAAGAAATTTTTTATTCTCGAAGAGCCCTTAAAGGTGATATTGCTGCACGTAAGCGTATGATCGAAAGTAATTTACGCTTGGTGGTTAAAATTGCTCGACGCTACTGTAATCGAGGTTTAGCGTTATTAGATCTCGTCGAGGAGGGCAATTTGGGGCTTATTCGAGCAGTCGAGAAATTTGATCCTGAGCGGGGATTTCGCTTTTCAACCTATGCGACGTGGTGGATCCGGCAAACGATCGAACGCGCGATTATGAATCAAACACGGACCATTCGTTTACCCATACATGTGGTTAAAGAACTGAATGTGTATTTGCGCGCGGCGCGCGAGCTCGCTCACAAGCTCGACCATGAGCCGACCGCTGAAGATATCGCAGCCAGTTTAAATAAGCCGGTCGAAGACATCACTAAAATGTTGAGACTCAATGAACGTGTGACATCGGTTGATACACCCATCGGTGGCGACAATGATAAAGCACTGCTTGATATTCTGACTGATGAGGCTGATGATGGGCCTGAAGGCGTTTTACAAGACGGTGATTTAAAAGAGCGCATCACTGAATGGTTGGATGCACTCAATCCAAAACAAAAGGAAGTGTTAGCGCGTCGCTTCGGCCTATTGGGTTATGAACCGTCGACGCTTGAAGATGTCGGTCATGAAATAGGCTTAACCCGCGAACGTGTGCGACAGATCCAGGTTGAGGCGTTACGCAAACTACGCGACTTCTTGCGTCAACAGGGGCTCACGCTTGAAGCGCTATTTACTGGGCATTAATGCTTTTTTCGTTGTTCATTGAGCCACATCAGCGCTTGCATTGGTGTCATCTGATCTAAGTCAAGCGCTTCTAACGCCTCACGTAGGGGGTCTACAGTCGGCTCCGGTGTCGTCGTCTCGGAGAGAGGTATTTCCATCTGTGGGCTATTAGGCTGCTGCTCTAATTCCGTGAGTTTTCGCTTAGCCCGCTCGATTACATTATTGGGTACGCCGGCTAACTTAGCCACCTGCAAGCCGAAACTACGGTTGGCCGAACCTTCCGCTACGGTGTGTAAAAACACGATGTGATCGTTATGTTCTTGCGCTTCGACGTGCACGTTACAGCTGTTCTCCAAACGTTCAGCAAGCTCAGTCAACTCAAAATAATGTGTGGCAAATAATGTAAGGCAGTCGAGTTTTGACGCCAATTGTTCAGCCACCGACCAAGCCAACGACAGCCCATCGTAGGTGGACGTACCGCGGCCTATCTCATCCATTAACACCAAGCTTTCCGATGTCGCGTTATGCAAAATATTGGCGGTCTCTGTCATCTCTACCATAAAAGTGGAGCGACCCGATGCGATGTCGTCTGATGCACCAATACGAGTAAATATTCGATCCACAAATCCAATTTCAGCCTCTCGTGCGGGAACAAAACATCCCATGTGCGCGAGGATGACAATGAGCGCTGCCTGACGCATATACGTCGACTTGCCCCCCATGTTTGGACCCGTGATCATCAGTAAGCGCCGCTTATCAGTCATTGCTAAATCATTGGGGATGAATGGCTCATCACTTAATCGTTCGATGACGGGATGGCGCGCTTGTGAGAGTTTTAATAAGCCACTTTGCTCGACGAGTGCAGGTCGACAGTAGTTTTGCTCGACTGCCAGTGTTGCAAATGCACATAGCGTGTCTAGCTCGGCAATCGCCGATGCGCTTTGCTGTAATTCGTCAACAAACGGTAGACAGTGGTCGTATAGCCCATCATATAGCGCTTTTTCACGCGCTAATGACTTGGCTTGGGCGGTAAGTACTTTATCTTCATGCGCCTTTAATTCAGGGATGATATAACGTTCGGCATTTTTTAAAGTTTGTCGACGCTGATACTCGACGGGAACCTGATCTCCGTCGGCTTTTGAAGTTTCTATGAAGTAACCATGCACTTTGTTATAGCCCACTTTCAGTGAACTTATGCCTGTTCTCTCGCGTTCGCGTTGTTCTAATGCATTCAGATAATCAGTTGCACCGGTAGCAAGATCACGCAATTCATCAAGCTCCGCATCATAGCCAGACGCAATTACACCACCATCCCGAATCAGCACGGGAGGCTGTTCGATGATAGCGCGATTGAGTACGTCAAGTAACTCATCAAATGACGCAATACGTTGAGTTAAGTAGCTCAATGCGGGAGCACCACAGTCAGCTTTGAGTTCTGGCAATCTCGCTAAGCTATCACGCAGTCTCGCAAAATCCCGTGGACGTGCGCTACGTAAGCCAATTCGTGCGACGATTCGTTCTATATCAGTGATTGCTTTAAGGTGTTCACGCAGATCGAGATATCGATCGTCTGTCATTAATGCCTCGACTGCGTCATAACGCTGATTGAGTATCCCATGGTCACGCAAAGGACGCTGGAGCCAGCGTTGAAAATTACGGCTACCCATTGCACAGACGGTTTCATCTAGAACCGCCGTAAGGTGAGTCGATTCGCCGTGAGCACTTTGATTCAGTTCTAAGTTTCGACGTGTTGCAGCGTCGAGGATAACGGCATCATCAGTGGGTTCACGTGTAATTGAGCGAATGTGTGGTAAGGCTGCACGTTGGGTGTCTTGCACATAATGCATGACAGCGCCGGCACTACCGAGTATCGGTTCCTGTTGATTAAACCCAAAGCCGGCTAAGTGGCGGGTCGCAAACTGCTGTGTTAAAAGTTTAAATGCAGTGTCGGCGTCAAATTCCCAAGGCGAACGTTTTCTGCAACGGCAATGTGCCAAAGGTAGCTGCGCTAAGCTCATTCCCTCGGGATAGAGTAATTCTGCGGGCTGTAGTCTTTGTAACTCGGCGGCTAACTGCTCGCGAGATTGTGGCTCACTAAGCCAAAAACGACCGCTGCTCAGCTCTAGCGTCGCGAGTGAAAAGCTCGATTTAAGCTCGCAAATAGCTGACAATAGATTCTGTTGTTTATCATTGAGTAGCGATTCATCAGTAATGGTTCCTGGCGTGAGGATACGCACTACTTTTCGTTCGACAGGACCTTTACTGGTTGCAGGGTCTCCCACTTGTTCGCAAATTGCGACCGATTCACCGCGGGTGACTAAACGCGCCAAGTAGTTTTCAACCGCATGGTAGGGCACACCTGCCATCGGGATAGGTTCGCCATTGCTTGCCCCTCGTTTAGTCAACGAAATGTCGAGCAATTGCGCCGCACGTTTAGCGTCATCATAAAATAATTCGTAAAAGTCACCCATCCGATAGAACAGCAACATATCGGGGTGTTCTGCTTTGATTCTTAGATACTGTTGCATCATCGGCGTGTGCGCCTGAATGCTCTGTTCAGAGGTCGGTGAGACTGGCATACTATGATTATCTTTATTCAACGAGGACTGCGTCTATGGTAACAAGCAGCGGAAACTGGGCGCAACTGATTAAACACGCAAATGCGTTAGCAGAGCAACTAAAGCAACGGCGTCAAACTGTAGCCACGGCCGAGTCGTGTACCGGCGGTGGAATAGGCTATCTTCTGACAGAGATTGCAGGCAGTTCTGGCTGGTTCAATGGCGGTCTCATCACCTACACTAATGCACTAAAACAAAAGTTGCTGGGTGTATCGAGTGAGGTACTTGAACAGCAAGGCGCGGTGTCTAAAGCCTGTGTTGAGCAAATGGCGCGCGGAGCCATGAAGCAGTGCCAAAGCGACTGGGCAATTGCTGTGAGTGGCATTGCAGGCCCCGGTGGAGGGAGTGTCGAAAAGCCAGTGGGTTTGGTGTGGATGGCGATTTGTGACGAGAAGCGCTGTGATACTTATGAACAGGTATTTGAGGGTGATCGCAGCGAAGTCAGATTAGCGACCATCGACTATGTGTTAAGTCGATTACTGGAAAATTTAAACAAATAAACTTGATACTGTGAATTTATACAGTATACTCACAGGTGTAAACGAAACAAATTGGAGCATAGCATGAGCAACGATCGTTCAAAAGCACTGGACGCCGCCTTAAGCCAAATCGAACGTCAGTTTGGCAAAGGCTCTATTATGCGTTTGGGTGACAACCAAACGATGGATATCGCATCGGTATCAACCGGTTCGCTAGGCCTAGATGTCGCCTTAGGTATCGGTGGTTTGCCGTTTGGACGAGTAGTTGAAATCTACGGTCCAGAATCAAGTGGTAAAACAACACTAACTTTACAAGTCATCGCTGAAGCGCAAAAAGCAGGTAAAACGTGTGCGTTCGTCGATGCAGAGCATGCATTAGATCCGATTTACGCAGAAGCACTAGGCGTGCGTGTTGATGACTTGCTAGTCTCGCAGCCCGATACGGGTGAACAAGCGCTAGAAATTTGCGATATGCTCGTCCGTTCAGGTGCCGTCGATGTGGTGATTGTCGACTCAGTTGCTGCGCTGACACCGAAAGCAGAGATCGAGGGCGAAATGGGCGACAGCCACGTTGGCTTGCAAGCTCGTTTGATGTCGCAAGCATTGCGTAAACTGACCTCTAATATCAAAAAGTCCAACAGCTTATGTATCTTCATCAACCAAATACGTATGAAGATCGGTGTTATGTTTGGTAATCCAGAAACCACAACCGGTGGTAACGCATTGAAGTTCTATTCGTCTGTGCGTTTAGATATCCGTCGTACCGGGGCGTTGAAGGAAGGCGACGAAGTGGTCGGTAACGAAACGCGCGTTAAAGTCGTTAAAAATAAAGTGGCTCCACCGTTTAAAGAAGCGAACTTCCAAATTATGTATGGGCGTGGCATCTCGAAAGAGGGTGAATTGGTTGATTTAGGTGTGAAGCATAAGCTTGTTGATAAGGCGGGTGCTTGGTATAGCTACAACGGCGACAAAATTGGTCAAGGTAAAGCGAATGCAATGAAGTTCTTGCAAGAGAATTCTTCAATTGCTGAAGAGATCGAAAGTAAATTGCGTGAACTTCTTTTGGTTAAACCTGCAAAGAAAGATAAGAATGAGGCCGCTGCTGATGATGGCAAAGACAAGGGTAAGTCGAAAGCGAATACCGATGATGACTTGTCATTGAGCTAACCTTTAGCAATCGATAAAAAAGCGCCTCAGGGCGCTTTTTTTATCAAATCATCTGTCTCGAGGTGCTTATATTCGGGGTGGTTGAACAGAAAATAGCTCTTGGTGCAGTCTTGCAGCATAAGCATCGGTCATGCCAGAAAGATAGTCGGAAATGACGCGTGCAGAGTTCCAACCTTGCTGCTTCGCCGCTTTGTAGCGTGTCGCAGTATTGTCAGGCAATAATCGGTCTGGCTCTACTGATAACGCATCGAACAGCTCCATGACAATTTGTTGCCCCTTAAACTCCTGCACTTGCATTTCTGGTTTACGAATCACAAAGGTAAAAATGAAATGCTTCAAAGCGTTTAACAGCTGTTGTTCTGTCTCGGCCAATTGCGCCTTGTAAGATAGTAAATCGGATTCAAACTGTTCACTCTGACAGACGAGTTGAGTAGAGGTTAGTATACGATTGACTAAACTACCAATTGCCGCTTTGCGCTGATAATGATGACTCGAAAATAAGTTATCGGTGAGTTCTACGGCGTCAAAATCGACGAGAGCAGAGGCAAGTTCTTGAAGCTTAGGAAACATTTGCTCGAGCCAAAGTTCACGATTGATTAAGCCAACTACGATTGCATCCTCAAGGTCATGCACACCATAAGCGATATCATCTGCGATCTCCATGATGGAGGCGTCGACACTTTTAAATGCGCTGCGACCATGACGATCCGTGGTGGGCATTTCGCTGAACTGACCCAAGTGTTCACGGTCGGATGCAGAAAGTGGCTCAAGTAACCAATCGAGTGCAATACTATCATCATCGTATAAGGCTTTAGCCGGTAACCACTGGCGGGTGGGTAAGTGGCGAAAATGAGTAACATCATCGGGCAAAATTGCTCTTCGTGCCGCCGACATCAACACAGGGTATTTAAGCAAGCCCAGCAAGGTACGTCGACACAAGTTCATACCGGCATCGGGTGTGTAGGCTTCAATTTGCGTCACAATACGAAAGGTTTGCCCATTACCTTCAAATCCACCGTGACGTCGCATCATATAATTGAGTGCTATCTCACCACCATGACCAAATGGCGGATGGCCAATATCGTGAGCGAGACAAAGTGATTCGATTAATGACTTCGAAAGACCCAGTGAGCGACTTATATCGGGTTGTTGCTGGTGAAGATGCGCGACTAGGCTTGAACCGATTTGACTGGCTTCTAATGAATGAGTGAGTCGTGTACGAGGGAAGTCATGCATACCAATATACATAACCTGTGTTTTGGCCTGCAACCGACGAAATGCCGCCGAATGCAAGATACGTGCTTTATCACGCTGAAATGGTGAGCGGGTATCACCTTGTCGAGAAGGCGCTTCTGCTTGACGCGCTAACCACGCTGATGAATGCATACTGACGTCCTATTTAAGTTTTTGCGAAGGATTGACCCCATTGTTGTGCTTGTTGGTAATATTCAATCAGTTGTGCGGGTTTTATACGTAACCGCTGGGCTAATCGTTCAAGCTGCGTCCAGTTTCCCTGTTCTAAAACCTCACAGGTACGTAAGAAGAAAGCCATTGGACCCGTGCCTTCGATGAGTGGACGTTTTATTTCCTTAGCAATTGCGACGCCTGACAGGATCACCGTTAATTCGTTATCCATCATTGCATCGAGCTTCGATAGAACACCCGTCAAAAAGGCACTGGCAGGTTCTACCTTATACTGCTCATTATGTTGTGCTAAAAGCTCCATAAATCGGGCGCGAATAAACGAAAGCTTTATTAGCTCATCGGGCTTTCCGTCAGCGAGTGATGCGGCCGCAATCAGAGCGCTAAACTTACGAATCTCGACTTGCCCTAGTCGCACAATCGCTTGTTGAATCGAATTGATTTCTGAATGCCGACGGAAAAAGGCCGAATTAACAAACTTGAGCAGTTTATAGGTTAAGCCAATATCTTGCTCGATCAGCTCGGCGACCGAGTCGATATGATAATTAGGTTCACTGGTGAGTTCGAGTAGGCGCATGCAAACGGCCTGTGAAGAGCTCAACACACGTTTTTGAATAAGTTCTGGTCGCGCAAAAAAATACCCTTGAAACAGTGTGAATCCGAGCGACTTGGCTTGTTGATACTCATCATAGGTTTCTATTTTTTCAGCCAATAAACGACCTGTAAAAAAACGCAAATCCTTAAGCAACTGATTAATGTGAGCGGTATTCATTGCACGAAAATCGACTTTTATAATGTCGACGTAGGGCAGGAATTCATGCCAGTCTGGATGATACTCAAAGTCATCTAATGCTATTTGGTAGCCTTCACCTTTATAACGTTGGACGGCTTCAAGAATGGCCGGTGTGGGTGGGATATCCTCTAAAAGCTCGATCACGGTTTTATCTGTCGGCAGCAGGCTGGGTAAGCCATCGAGTAAAGCGCTTTCAGAAAAATTTACAAAAGCAAAATTATTATCGGTTAATAATTTTACCCCGGCGTTGAACTCACTTCCTTCAACTAACCGTATAGTAGCCTCATCGGATGCGATATTAGGAAACGAATTATTTGGTCCATCTCGAAAAAGTAGCTCATATCCGTATATAGCTTTTGATTCGTTGAGTATGGGCTGACGAGCAACGTAAAAAAACACCGAGTAGACTCCACGCTTGTAATTAATCTATCCTTGACGTTAGTGTGAACAGTTTACGCATATTGTTAACAATTGGGAAGTCGCGACATGTCAGAAGTTAAAGTTGCTCTTGCGCTGGGTTCGGGAGCCGCAAGAGGCTGGTCTCATATTGGTGTGATTAAAGCGCTAGAAGAAATGGGCGTGCATATCAATATGGTTGCAGGTACCTCTATTGGATCGTTGGTGGGCGCGGGCTATGCCTCTGGCCGCATAGAGGAAATAGAAGACTGGGTTTTGAATATGGGTCGTTGGGAAGTTTGGAATCTTCTCGATTTTGGCTTCAACCAAGGCGGACTTATCGGTGGAGAAAAGGTATTCAATGTCGCTCGTGAGCAATTCGGGGCTAAAAAAATCGAAGACTTACCGATTACCTATGGCGCTGTGGCTACCGATCTTTACAGCGGCCGTGAAATTTGGTTGCGAAAAGGTGACTTATACGATGCTTCACGTGCTTCCAGCGCTATGCCGGGGGTTCTTGCTCCCACAGCATTTGATGGGCGATGGTTGATTGATGGTGGGCTAGTGAATCCAGTCCCGGTTTCGTTATGCCGAGCACTCGGTGCGGATTTCGTAATTGCTGTACACCTCAATTCGCAACTTAATGCGCGTGTCGCCGAGCAGCGAGGGCGTAGTATTCCACCCCAAACTGAAGCTGAGCAAGTACAAAAGGAAAAAATAGATGAAAACGAGGGCAACGCCGAGCATAGCTTCTTTGAGAACTTTTGGTCGAGCAGCAGTCACTACATTGATAATTTAAAAGATAGGTTCAAGGCGAATCCTCATAAACCACCGGGTATGTTTAGCGTCATGTCAGGAGCAATTGATATTATGCAAGAGCGTATTACAAAGGCTCGAATGGCGGGTGATCCTCCCGATATTTTAATTCAGCCCAAACTCGGACATATAGGCATCATGGAATTTGATCGCGGTAAAGAGGGTATCGAGATTGGCTACGAAACGACTAAGCGGATGGAAGGCTTAATTATGGACGAAATCCAACTGTATGCTGAGCGTCGCGGCTGAAACCTCACTTTCGAAAACATAAAAAAAGCCACCGTTAAGGTGGCTTTTTAGTATCTAACTGCAGCGTCTAACTACTTAGCTTTACTTGGCAGTGTGATAATGGTCATCCATGATCTGTTCCATTTCGTCGAACTTATCACGGAGGTTTTGGTCGGGTTCTGCCGTTACCAAGCTACCGACGATGATAGCGATAGTCGAGATAATGAAACCTGGAACGATCTCATATACGTAGGCGCTTAGATGCTCGCCGCCAACGGTTGGACCGTAGATCCAGATAAGGACAGTAATAGCACCTAACAGCATACCGGCAAGTGCACCGTGACGGTTCATACGACGCCAGAATAAGCTTAAAATAACGACTGGACCAAAGGCTGCACCGAAACCGGCCCACGCGTTAGATACGAGTGAGAGAATCGTGTTTTCGGGGTTCCACGCTAACCAAATAGCGACTAAAGATACCAGTAATACAGAAATTCGACCGACGGCTACAAGCTCTTTATCAGACGCATCTTTGCGTAAGAACGCTTTATAGAAGTCCTCGGTGAGTGAACTTGAGCTCACTAACAGCTGCGAAGAAATGGTACTCATGATAGCCGCAAGAATCGCTGCTAACAGGAAGCCACCAATCAGCGGATGGAATAGGAACTGCGAGAAGATGATGAAAATCGTTTCCGCATCGTTCAGCGTCATTTGAGTTTCCGCCACATAAGCAATACCAACAAAGCCTGTCGCCATGGCACCGATGATTGACACAAACATCCAGCTAATACCAATGCGACGTGCGTTTTTGATATCACTCACTGAGCGGATCGCCATAAAGCGCACGATAATGTGGGGTTGACCAAAATACCCCAGACCCCAAGCAAGCAAGGATATGATACCGAGTGCGGCGAGACTTTCCCCGGTGGAGCCGTCCATAAAGAAGTCGAGGAATTGTGGGTTGATGTCTTTGACTTGACCGACCACATCACTATAACCACCGAGCTCAGCAAAGGCTACGATAGGCACAAGCACCAGTGCGACAAACATGATACAGCCTTGCACAAAGTCGGTCATACTTACAGCGAGGAAGCCACCGAACAGGGTGTACGCACAGACAACACCAGCGGTTACCCATAAGCCTGTCGTGTAGTCCATGCCGAAGGAGCTATCAAATAGCTTACCCCCTGCGACTAAGCTCGCTGATGTGTATAACGTAAAGAAGATAATGATAACGACGGACGAGAAAATACGTAGCGCACGGCCTTTATCGTTAAAACGATTGGCAAAATAATCTGGAATTGTAATCGCGTCATCGGCTACTTCAGTGTATGTGCGCAATCTGGGTGCGACAATCACGTAGTTAAGATAGGCGCCAATGACCAAACCCACAGCAATCCATAGTTGCGATACGCCGGCAACATAAATCGCTCCGGGTAGACCCATCAACATCCAACCACTCATGTCAGACGCACCTGCAGACAACGCTGTCACAGCGGGCCCTAACCCACGGCCACCTAGCATATAGCCAGAAACCGAGTCGGTTGACTTCTTATAGGCATATAAGCCAATGCCCAGCATGACAATGAAGTACAGCGCTAGCGATATCAGAGTACCTGTTTCCACATTAAACTCCTGTCTTGTTATTCGGTAACCTTAGCGCTCGAGTTACCGGTTATTTGAGAATGATTAATTAAGTGTTCATGCAACAAGGCTTGTACGTAAGGTTGTTGCTTCTCTGTTAATAAACGTTCTGTTTCATTAAACGCGATCATTTTACCACGATATAAAATTAAGATCTTGTCAGCAATATGTTTCACGATCTGTGGCGAATGTGTCACGATAATATAAGAAATACCCATATCTTTTTGAAGATCGAGCATTAGATTAATAATTTGTGCTCTAACGGATGGGTCGAGTGCGACCAAAGCCTCATCAGCTACGACGATTTGCGGATCCAAAATAATGGCTCGCGCTATCGCGACACGTTGCTTTTGTCCGGTCGAGAGCATGTGCGGATAAAACGCCGCATGCTCTGCCAGCAAGCCCACCTTACGTAAAGTACTGTGAATCAGCTGTTTTCGTTCACTATTGGACATTTCGCGATTGAATAAGAGAGGCTCTTCAAGCTGTTGACCTACTGTTAATTGCTGGTTCAAAGATTTATCGCTGTCTTGAAAGACCATACGAATATTTTGGCAACGACGCTTGGATTGTGCGTAATTCAGCTTTTGACCATTTAAATACAGTTCACCGCCAGATGGCGCTTCGACCCCGGCAATAATTTTAGAGAGCGTGGATTTACCTGAGCCTGTTTCGCCCATAATAGCGAGCGTTTCCCCCGCTTCAAGTGTGAAGGAAGTCGGTTCTAAAGCGACTGACTTCTTACTCCACGGCCAAGAACGGCGTGGTCTGAAGGTCTTAAATAAATCGACCGCTTCGAGTAAGTGACTCATGCTTCAGGCTCATTTAAAGGGAAGTGACAATAATAGCTCTGCTCATCGCGATGGCGGACCAACGGCGCTTTGACACACTGTTTTTGCGCGTATGGACAACGAGGTCCCAATCGGCAGCCAATCGGCATATGGCGCAATGTAGGTACGGCACCGGGCAAACTCGGTAACTTGGATTTAGGCTCAAGTTCCGCGTGTGCTTGGAGGCTCATTTTTATCATCGCATCGGTGTAAGGATGAGCAGGGCGGTTTAATACAGTTTCCGTATCACCGTGCTCCATCATTTGGCCGCAGTATAACAGTGACACACGTTGGGTTGCGGGTAAGATTGAGGCGACATCTTGAGTAATTAAAAGTACCGACATGCTCTGACTTACCGCAAGCTTTCCCAATAATCGTTGGATTTGATCCTTCGTCGAAGGCTCCATTGCTGTTGTCGGTTCATCGGCGATCAGCAACTTGGGGCGGTGGGCGATTGCAATGGCAATACTCACTTTTTGAGCAATACCCTCCGAAAGCTCATAAGGGTAACTTTTCATAATGGCATCATGATCGCGAATACCGACCCGGTGAAGCAATTGAGCAACGCGTGTTTTGCGGTCGATTCTGCGATGCATAAAAGTGCCCGTTACGTCTCCGGCAGGGATAGCTTCAGTAATTTGTTCTGCGACGGTTGAGTTAGGATCTAGATAGGCTAATGGATCTTGAAAAATCATAGCCATATCGCGACCGGTTATCGCGCGACGCTGTTTGGGCGTCATCGCCAGCAAATCTTTGCCATTCCACCAAAGCCTGTCAGCAGTAACGTCCCAAAGCGGATTCAATACTCCAATTACGGCTTTAGCGAGAAGACTCTTACCGGAGCCCGATTCACCCACTAACGAGTGAACTTCACCTTCTTTTAACTGCAAGCTGACTTTGTCGAGCACACGCACACGTCCGTGAGGGCCATCCATTTCAATCGTGAGATTACGAATATCCAATAGGTCCATACTAGGTGTCCATGCGTTGTTTAATGGCGCGACGTAAGCTATCACCTACAACGTTGATGGCCATTATGGTGGCAAAGAGTGATAATCCAGGGAGCACCATACTCCACGGCGATAGGTATACCTCATCTAGGCTACGAGCAAGCATGCTCCCCCATTCGGGGGTTGGACTTTGTACACCTAACCCCAAAAAGCTGAGTGCGGCAATATCCATAATCGCGACCGATAGCGCGACGGTCAGCTGCATCACCAAAATAGGCGTAATATTGGGTAAAATCACCCGATACATGAGATACGTGTTACTACATCCATTTAAGCGTGATGCAGTGACGTAGTCCTTTTGCCATTCTTGATAGACCGCGTTCCGAGTAACGTAAATAAATTGCGGAACAAGCGACAGCGTAATGGCAATAATCGCGTTACCAAGCCCCGCTCCTAAAATCGCAATAAGCACTAGAGCGAGTAAAAAAGAGGGAATTGTTAGTAATCGATCCAGCGTCCGACCCAAAACACGCAACTTTGACTTTGTATCTGCACCGACCATAGCACCAATGAAAATTCCGATAGTCGAAGCTAGAATCACCATGATGATAGGTAGTCCAAAACTGAAGCGCCCACCAATTAGCAGGCGTGATAACATATCGCGTCCCAAGTCGTCTGTACCAAACAGGAATTGCATGTTGCCGTCATGTGTCCAACTTGGTGGTAAGGCAACGGCATCAACAAATTGAACATTGGCAGAATAGGGCGTTATCACAGGTGCAAGAATCACCAGCACTAATAAGGCGCCAAGTAACCAGAGCGAGATCATCGGCGCTAAGCGCCGTTTGAACGCAAACCAAACGAGCTGTAAGGGCGATGGATTGCGATCTTGGTAATATAATTCAATATCCGCCATATCGTTCTTCTCGAGTCATAGGAAAACGCCAGCCGCGGTAAATTTCAACTAATAAATTCAGCACTAAAATTAACCCCATGAGAGTAAACAAGACCATCTGAATAATGGGATAATCTCGCTCGATAATCGCCTTTAACAACCAAGCCCCTGCACCTGGCCAATTAAAAATATGCTCTACGATTACTAAGTTGGCCATCATCAAGCCAAAAATAAATGTCATTTGTGGTAAAACATCTTGCAGCACATTGGGTAGCGCATGTTTGAATAAGAGCCGTTTCTGACTCAGCCCACGTGCTCGGGCTGCTTTCACATAAGGTTTCTGCAACACCTCAATGGTTTGGTTTCGAGTAATGCGCAGCAACAGCATGGACGGCAAACTTGAGAGGGTCAGCACGGGCAGCACAAGGTGTAACAGCGCATCTTGGAGTGCAGCCAGCTTGTATTGGCTATCACTGAGCAAAATATCGATAATGACTGAACCTGTGATTGAATCGATCGCATACAGTGGATTGATTTGCCCAGTGATGGGGAGCCATTCGATTTGTACAGCGAACAAGAGAATTAAGAGCTGAGCGAGCCAAAACACGGGTATCGAATAGCCTGTCATGGCACTAGTCAAAATAAACTTGTCTAAATTGTGACGAAAATAATTAGCAGCCAGCATGCCGAGTGGCAAGCCGATCAGTACCGCCAGCGCAAAACTTAACAACACCAGCTCGGCACTCACCACTAAGTAAGTCGCCGCATCTTGCCAAACGTCGTTACCTGTCGACAGTGAAAGCCCCCAGTCAAATTGGGTGATATGCGCCAAATAATTTACATATTGTTGAATAACGGTACTGTCAAAAGCGCGACTCTCTAATGTTGCATTGTAAGCGGCCTGTCCATCTCGTATTCCGCTCATATTGGTAAGCGGATCCCCCGGGAACAGCCAATTAAGTGAAAACGTGACGACACTTAACACCAGAAGCGCTAAGAAGAAATAAAATAAGCGAGTCATTAAATAACGGGTCATTGGGCAGGTAGCTCCTTCCCTGCAAGTCTAAAGCTGATACCGCCATAAGGTGGCAGTTCCACGCCCTTGACGTACTCTCGTTGCGCCTGATAACGCATTGAGTGGGCAATCGGCAACAAGGGTTGTTGCTGCATCAGCAACTGCTGTGCAGAGTGATAAAGCTGCTTTCTTTGAGCATTATCCGTAGTTGAAATCGCTTGATAAAGAATCTGATCGAAGCCGTTATGACACCAATTAGCGCGGTTGCTGCCACTTGCAACCGCTGCACAACTTAGCAAAGGTCGGAAAAAATTATCAGGATCGGCATTATCGGCATACCAACCTATCAATACGGTATCGTGCTCCGAGCGGCTTAGTCGACGTCTGAATGTATTCCATTCGTAGCTTATTATGCGTGCATCAACACCCACCTCTGCCAAGTCTGACTGCATTAACTCCGCCATACGGCGCGCGTTTGGATTGTACACGCGCTGTACCGGTATAGCCCATATATCCATTTTAAATCCACGCGGGATTCCCGCTTCTCTGAGCATCTTGCGCGCCTTTTCTGGATTATAGTGATACTTAAGTTCTGCATCTGAAGACGCCCAAGAAGTGGGCGGTAATATGGATTCTGCTAACTCGGCATTACCGTAGTAAATTGTATCAATGATGGCTTCGCGATTGATCGCATAGCTCAATGCTTGTCGAACTTTAGGGTCGTCGAAAGGAGGTCGTTGAGTATTAAAAGCCCAGAACGACACATTAGGACTTACCTCCGATCGAACCTCAATTTCTTTCCGGTTCAATGACTTCAACTCACTGACGAGTGGATAAGGAATGACATCACACTCGCCGGTAACCAACTTCAGCATGCGTTTGTTCGCGTTAGGCGTAATGGAGAACACTAGACGCTCGATACTTGGTCCTTGTCGCCAATAGCTTTCGTGGCGTTGATAGCGAATGTAA
Organism: uncultured Idiomarina sp.; assembly: GCF_964010655.1. NCBI lineage: Bacteria > Pseudomonadati > Pseudomonadota > Gammaproteobacteria > Alteromonadales > Idiomarinaceae > Idiomarina > uncultured Idiomarina sp. Next base: position 17,606 of record NZ_CAXGLS010000003.1, on the reverse strand, counting down.
TAATCCTTTTTAAAAGCAACGAATTTAAAAGGGCCCGTGCCGATGGGCCGTTTATCGATAAGTTCACGTTGGCGATTGCTCGCCAATTGATCCGCATACTCTTTGGATAAAATAATGGCAAAGTCAGTCGCTAAATTTGCAAGAAAAGAGCTATCTGGATGCGTGAGAATGATATCAACCGTATATGGATCAACTTTCTGAACTTGGGAAATTAACTGATCCAAGCCGGTTGCCGCAAAGAACGGATAGAAACCGCCTCCGACAGAATGGTAGGGCGCATCGCTATCGAGCCAGCGTCGGAAACTGAAGACGACATCATCCGCGTTGAAGTAACGCGATGGGGTGAAGTAGTCGGTATCGTGAAATGTCACATTACGGCGTAAATGAAAACGATAGCGCTGACCGTTATCAAGCGCTTGCCAGTCGGTGGCAAGTGCACTGACAAAGCTCTGCTGTGCCGCATCATAGTCGATTAGACGGTCATATAATTGGGATGCTGTGGCATCAACCGTGGTGCCCGAGGTTACGCGTTGAGGGTTGAAACTCTCAGGGTTTCCCTCGGAGCAATAAATAAGACCATCCTGTAACGGTTCAGGCACTTGTGTTTGTTCACTACAACTCAGCAGCAAAAAACTAGCCAGTGCGGTAACTATAATCGACTGTTTAGACATTATTTTATTGCGTTCCCTCAAGCAGTTGATACTTTTTCAAGTAACCGCGCAACTGATGATAAGTAAGACCTAAGTGTTTAGCCGTGCGTTTTTGGTTATATTGACACAGTTTGAGTGCCTCGGTCAGCAATTGAATCTCGAATTGTTGCGATTGCTCCTTTAAATCGATGGGCTGCTCGATGGAGACCGGTGATAGGATTGATTCGTTAGCCGACTGCGTCGCGGCTGGACTCTCATCCTGCTCGACGCTTTGTGTCTCTGGTACCGGTCGAGTTGCCTCGGTCGATTGACTACGCGCTGGACGGTAGGGACTATCAAAGGCGTCGAAGATGATATCGCTGCCCGGTATGTGACCATTACCTGTTCGATAGACGCTGCGTTCAATCACATTCTTTAGCTCACGTACATTGCCTGGCCATTGATAATCCATCAGCGCCCGCTTAGCGCGCTCACTGAATCCACTAAACAACTCATATTCAAGTTCACGCGCCATATTAATAGCAAAGTGTTCTGCCAGTATCATAATGTCTTCACGACGATGCCGCAGTGGTGGCAGAGTGATAACGTCGAAAGCCAAACGATCGAGTAAGTCATGACGAAACTGACCTGCGTCAGCGAGGCTGGGCAAATCCTCGTTAGTGGCGGCAATCAAACGCGTATCCACTTTAATAGGGCGCGTGCCACCTACGCGCTCGAATTCACCGTACTCGATGACACGCAGTAGTTTTTCCTGAACCAACATCGACGTATTAGCGAGCTCATCTAAAAACAAACTGCCACCATCGGCACGTTCAAAGCGGCCTTCGTGTTTTTTTGATGCGCCGGTAAATGCACCAGACTCATGACCGAACAACTCACTCTCTAGCAAATTATCGTTTAGCGAGGCACAATTCAGCGTAACGTATTTCTGGTCCCAGCGTTGGGATAGATAATGACAACGAGCGGCAATGAGTTCTTTACCCGTTCCTCGCTCACCAATAATAAGGATGGGTTTATTTAAAGGTGCGACTTGAGAGACATGCTCAAGCACTTCAATGAAGCTATTGGATTGGCCTATCAGATTATCGGAGGGGCGGCTTCGGCTCATTTGATTATTTTTCCAGCTTTATAGTTATTTTTGCTAATTATTAGTCAAATTCACATAAAAAGGCAAGTATTAAAAATTGCACGGATTGAAAAACATCAATAAAATCAAATCATTACATAAAAAATATAAATTGGCGCAAATATTGAATGGATCTTGGCACGGTCGTAAGACCCAATTTGTATTTAACACCAAGGGGTATTAATTATGGGTATCTTTTCACGCTTTAGCGATATTGTTAACTCAAATATCAACTCACTGCTTGATAAGGCAGAAGATCCACAAAAAATGGTGCGTCTAATCATTCAAGAAATGGAAGACACACTTGTTGAGGTACGTTCGACATCAGCACGTTTGATTGCTGAAAAGAAAGATGTGCAACGTCAGCAGCAACGCGTCGAGCACGAAGTGTTGGACTGGGAAAATAAAGCGGAGTTGGCGCTATCTAAAGAGCGCGAGGATCTCGCGAAGCAGGCTTTGATCGAGAAGCAAAAAGCGCAGCAAGCGGTCGACTCATTACAGCAAGAGTTAGAGCGAGTTGATGAAAGCTTGTCGAAACTCAACGATGAAATTTCGCAGTTACAAGAAAAACTCGCGGATGCCAAGGCACGTCAGAAAACAATTATGATGCGAGAAAAAACTGCATCAAGCCGTTTGCAAGTGCGTAAACAGGTGGATAGCGGCAAAGTAGATGAAGCGATGATGAAGTTCGATCGTTACGAGGCCAAAATTGATGATATTGAAGCACAGGTTGATGCTTACGATATGGGCAAGCGAACTTTACGTGATGAATTTGCAGAGCTCGAAAATGAGAGTAAAGTGACTGATGAACTCGAGGCTTTAAAAGCGCGCATGAACGCAAAAAAGAACGAGAACAGTCAATAACTTAGCCTTTAGGACAAAGCAACATGGACTTTCTAGAGTTTTTGATGGCGCCCATTATCATATTTTTGGTGATTGTCGCCCCCATTTGGTTGATTCTTCACTACAAAAGCAAGCGAAATGCGAGCCAAGGTATTAGTGAAGAAGAACGCAGCCAATTGAATCAAATGAGTGAGCGAGTAGAAAAAATGCGTGAACGCGTACAAACGCTTGAGCGCATCTTAGATGCTGACTCACCTAGCTGGAGGGAACACAAATGAGTGCTACTGAACGCAAACGTCAGCTACAACGCAACACTGAAACAGGCAAGATTGCCGGCGTATGTGCCGGTCTTGCCGACTACTTAAACATCGAAACCTGGGTGGTACGGCTGATTTTTTTCACCGGATTGATTTTTTCTCAAGGTTTCTTTTTAGTGCTGTATATCGCGGGCTGGCTTATTTTAGATAAGAAACCGCGGTCTGAAGGGCATCAAGATATGCACATCAAGACGCGTGTCTATGGCGGCGGCAAACCTGCTAGTCAAGCGGTTGCAGAAATGGAAAGCGAGTTAAAATCGTTGGACGAGCAAGTGCAACGAATGGAAAAATACGTCACCTCTACGCAATATAATTTGAATCGTGAATTAAGGCAGCTGTGATTTCATTAAAAAAGGCTCAACAGCAAACCCGCGATCTCATCAATCGCGGGTTTGATCGTCATATCAGACTCGCTATCACGGGTCTCAGTGGTGCGGGCAAAACGGCACTCATTACCGGTATGCTTGAGCAAGTGCTGAACGGTTACGATGCGAAGCAGTTAGCGTTCTGGCAAGTTAAACATTCTGGCCGTTTGCTAGGCAGTCGTCTGATAGAGAATCGTGATTGGTCGACGCCACGGTTCGCGTATGAAGAGGCGGTGAAAGTGCTTACTTCAGCACATCCAAGTTGGCCCTCGTCTACGCGTGACGTGAGTGAAATTCGCTTTGAAATCAAATATCAGCCACGTTCTGGTCTTGCTAAACATCTAATGGATGAGCGTCGACTCGTGGTTGAGTTGGTCGACTATCCCGGTGAATGGTTATTAGACTTACCACTACTGCAAAGCCATTACGGTGCGTGGTCCGCTCAGCAGAACCAATTGAATCAACACGGCGAACGCGCCAACCATTTTGCGTCATGGTATCAGCAGGCTCAATCGCAACTTGAAAATGGACCTGTATCTGATACGACCCTGCGAGAGCTGGCACAGGGTTACCAGCAGGCTTTAAAATCAGCTCAAGCAGCGGGCTTTTACAATTTGCAACCGGGCCGTCACTTGCTTCCAGGACAACTCGAAGGCGCGCCTGTAATGGGGTTTTTCCCTTGGCCATTCAGCGATCAAAACTCTGCACAATTTGAACATTTAAAGCGCGTATTTGAACGTTATAAAGAAGACGTCATTAAACCTTTTTATAAAAATCACTTTCAAGGATTTAATCGACAAGTGATTTTGGTCGATGTGCTTACAGCGCTAGAGCACGGTAAAGCCCGATTTGACGAGCTCATAGAGACTTTGACGGGGCTGTTGAATAGTTTTGAATATGGTGAGAATGCGCTTTTACGGCGAATTATTTCTCCTGCTATCGATAAAGTGGCTTTAGTCGCCTCAAAAGTTGATCATGTCGGTCCGGATGGCCAACACGCACTGAATCAACTGTTATCTGACATGTTACGTCGTTCACGACAACATTTTCAGTTTGAACGGATTGAGCATGAACTGTTCGCAGTAGCAGGGATTGCTACGAGTAAGGCCGGACGACTCAATGATGGAACTATTGTGTTAGATGGTTATTTAGAAAGCGGTCAAAAAGTTCGTGTAGGCGCACCTTCTGTGCCCGCGCAATTGCCGAATGATAAGCAATGGCAAACGGGTTTTGAGTTTCCACAGTTTGTACCTCATTTTAGCGCTGCCGATTCACCTTTACCGCACATTCGGCTTGATCAGCTGCTCGAATACTTGTTAGGAGATAAGTTGAAGTGAAGCAGGATACCCAATTAAAGTTCTATGCCATCGAAGAGCCGGTTGATAAGGTCGAAGATACGACTGCAGATATGAATGCCGAAGCTGCTGAAACTATCGCGACATCAACGCGGCGAAAAGGTCAAACTAAACTGCGAAAATTGGCACTGGTGACCATCGTTGCTGTTTTCATCGGGGTGCTCACCGAGACGATACTTGGCATCTATGGGGCTTTTCAATCGTCATTCTGGCTTGGCAGTCTCTGGCTTGTCGTGAGTGTGTTGCTATGCCTAACATTATTTGGATTTTTTATCCGTGAATGGTGGTTGCTAAGAAAGCTGAAGCAACGTTGGCAGATGCAGGCGCACTTTGACGAGCAATCACATATCCAAGCATTACACCGACCCGATTTAGAACAACAATGGCAGCAACAGCGTCAGTCGCACTGGAACGAACAAGAAATCGCGACACGCTTTGAGCAGGATATCTTAGCGAATGTCGATCAGACAGCGATGCGACGAATTCGCAAATGGTCCTTGGAAGCTGCCGCATTGGTCGCTATCAGTCCAAGTAGCCTGGCCGATATGCTACTGCTACTTTGGCGTAATCAACGCATGATCAGTGAACTGTCGCGCCTTTACGGAGTGAAGCTCGGTTATTGGAGCCGCATTAAATTATGGCGTCATATACTGACAAACTTAGCTTATGCGGGCGTGAGTGAGCTTATCGTTGATATGGGTAGCCAATGGTTAAGCACCGAGTTAGTTGCACGTCTCTCAGCACGCGCGGCACAAGGCGTCGGTGCAGGGTTACTGACAGCCCGTTTAGGGTTACAAACTATACGACTCGTTAGACCTTTACCTTACGTACATACGCAAAAACCGAGCTTACTATCCATGCAAAAGTTGTTGGTGAAGGATTTAGCAAAACAGTTTCCAACAATGTTTAAAAATAAACCTGAACACGCTTCAAGCGATACCAGTCAATCATTGTAGCTGGTTAGACCAGTTAAGTGGAAAAATAGCGTTACAGCCGCTTGCATAAATGTCGGCGGCTGAAGCATTGCCTTTTGATAGCGTCTGACTGCACTCTTATTCCATAACAAAAATATGACAAATGAAGACTTTTTGGTCGTGACTTTGGGACGGAATAATGAGCGAAGGTAAGCAGTCAACGGAACATCATCAATTAGCCACGCAAGTCATCCATGGCGGTAAAGCGCCGCAGGATCCTGAGGGTGCGTTAGTTGCTCCGCTGTATCAAACATCGACATTTAAATTTAGTCACGCTGATCAGGGGAGCGCTCGATTTGCCGGTGAAGAACCAGGCTACATCTACAGCCGTCTTGGTAATCCTACGATCACCCAATTAGAAACTCGCGTCGCCGGACTCGAAGGTTTTTCAGCCGCCGCCGCAAGCGCGACCGGCATGGGAGCGATTGCAGCTACAACCATGGCACTCGTGCGTTCAGGTGATCACGTGTTGGTCTCGGACGCGATTTATGGCTGTAGCTTCGCATTGTTCAGTGAGTTATTTGAGCGGTTTGGTATCGAGGCTGAATTTATTGATATGGCCGACCCAGACCAAATTACCGCGCATTTGCGCGATAATACGCGGTTTGTGTTTATCGAGACGCCCGCTAACCCACATTTAAAGCTACTTGATATTGCCGCAATCAAAACTGCCATGGGTAGCAGTGCAGCCAAGCTAATCGTCGACAATACCTTTATGACACCTTTGCTGCAGCAGCCTAAGTCACTAGGTGCAGATATTGTGATTCATAGTGCTACGAAATTTTTAAATGGTCACGGTGATGTCGTGGCGGGTATCGTATGTGGTGACGAAGAAACCATCGCCGATATTAAAATGACAACGCTGAAAGATATGGGCGCGACGATGAGTCCCCATGATGCTTGGCTCATTTTGCGAGGTCTCAAAACACTCGACGTTCGCATGCAAAGACATTGCGATAACGCCGAGAAGGTCGTGAGTTTCTTACAACAACACGAACTCATTAAGAAAATTTATTATCCAGGATTAGCCAGTCATCCCAAACACGATTTGGTGGGGTCGCAAATGCAACGTGCAGGCGCTGTTATCGCGTTTGAGCTACATAGCGACGAGCAGGGCGCGCGGGCATTTCTTGATGCGCTGGATATGATTGCACTCGCAGTGAGTTTAGGTGATGCCGAGACCTTGATTCAACATCCAGCCTCTATGACGCATTCACCGTATACACCTGAGGCGCGTCAAGCCGCGGGCATTAGCGATACGCTACTGCGTATTGCCGTGGGTTTAGAGGATGCTAACGATATCATCGCTGACCTGAAGCAAGCGCTTGATAGTGTTGCCAGCCGCTGGCGTGATTCGGCCTAGCCATACAGACTTTAATTATTAATCTACACTTAAATTAGAACAGCAAGAAGAGGCATAACTATGGGTAAAGAGAGTAATTACGTATCCAAACAGCCCGATGCCGAGGGAATCATCCATTGGACTGATGAAGAGAATCAGGTTTGGCACGATTTAGTTGAGCGTCAACTTAAGTGCATTCCAGGTAAAGCCTGTGATGAGTACATGAAAGGACTTGAACTACTCGACTTGCCAAAAGACCGTATACCGCAGCTGCACGAGCTTAATGAAGTACTTGAGCGTGAAACAGGTTGGCAGGTTGCTGCGGTGCCGGCACTGATTCCATTTGACGAATTCTTTCGGTTGTTAGCTAATAAGCAATTCCCAGTCGCTACATTTATTCGTACTCGGGAAGAGTTCGACTACTTGCAAGAACCCGACATCTTTCATGAAATTTTCGGCCATTGTCCATTGTTGACCAATCCTGCATTTGCCCACTTTACACATCAATATGGCAAACTGGGTTATGCGGCGACACCGAAAGAACGCGTTTACTTAGCACGCTTATACTGGTTTACTGTTGAATTTGGCCTGTTACAAACGGACGAAGGCATCCGCATTTATGGTGGTGGTATTTTATCCTCACCAGCGGAAACCGAATATGCGGTGAACAGTGATAAGCCTGAACGCCATCCACTGAAAGCGTTGGATGCTCTGCGAACCCCTTATCGGATCGATATTATTCAGCCTGTGTACTACACCATCAATAGTGTCGATGAATTATTTGAGATTTCAGACATGGATATCATGGCGTTGGTACGCGAGGCTATGGAACTGGGACTCTTTGAACCAAAATTCCCGCCTAAAGACGCGGCATAATAATTAACAGGAGTATTTATATGGCTGCATTAAATCAAGAACACTGTGAAGCGTGTAACGCAGACGCACCGAAGGTCAGTGATGATGAGTTGGCATCGTTGATGCGCGAGATCCCCGAGTGGACGCCGGTGAGTGACGACGGTGTGATGATGTTACGTCGCGAGTTTAAATTCAAAAACTTCCGCCAAGCATTGGAATTCACCAACAAAGTCGGTGAAATTGCTGAGGCCGAGAAGCACCATCCAGAAATTATCACTGAGTGGGGTAAGGCGACGGTGACCTGGTGGACCCATGCAATTAATGGCCTACACAAAAACGATTTTGTTATGGCTGCGAAAACGGACGAAATCTTAAATTAAGCTTAAGATTCGGCAAATAGTTCGATAGAACGTCAAAAACCCTAGCTCAAACGCTAGGGTTTTTCTGTATCCGCGCTTGAATATCCTGTACGATATACTTTACAGATCTCTCAACCTGAACGAATGACATGAGACTAGAGATAACCTGCGATGACCGTTTAGGCATTTGCCTTGATGTATTGCAGATACTTCGCGATCAAGAAATCGATTTAAGAGGTATTGAAATTGATCCGCGCGGAAAGATTTACCTAAACTTTCCTGAACTCGCGTTTGAAGACTTCAGCCACTTAATGCCACAAATACGTCGAATTCCAAATGTTATCGATGTGAAAACCATCCCATACATGCCTTTTGAGCGTGAGCATTTTGAATTTGATTTACTCTTAAGTACTTTGCCGGATCCGGTGATTTCCATCGATATCAAAGGACGTATTGATATCATTAATGATGCCGCAGCACAGTTATTAGGTGCCCCGAAGGACACCCTAAGTGGCGACTATTTGTCGCAATTCATCACTGGATTTGGATTGGCGCGCTGGCTTGATAAACAACCTAAAGAACCCGTGTTTGAAGCGGTTGTGATCAACAATGCAGAGTATTACGCACAGATATTACCTATTTGGGTCGCTGGCGAGGACGGTAGTCGCTCTTTCGCGGGGGCTGTCTTAACGTGCAAGACCGAACCTAATGTCGCTCAGTGGCAGAACAATAAGAATGATTCTGCCTTTGATCGTTTACTCACTGAAAACGCCGCATTCAAGAAGGTGATTAAAGAAGCGCAGCGTATGGCTGAGTTGGATGCGCCTCTGTTGATAGAGGGTGAGACGGGCGTCGGTAAGGAGTTGTTGGCAAAGGCGTGTCATCAAGCATCAGCGCGCGCCGATAAACCGTTTTTGGCGATTAACTGCGCCGCGTTACCGGACAACGTTGCCGAGAGTGAGTTATTTGGGCATGGCGCAGGCAGCTTATCAGAGCACAGTGCTAAAAAGACAGGGGTGCTAGAACAAGCCGCTGGCGGTACCGTGTTACTCGATTCAGTCGGCGAGATGTCGATTAATTTACAGGCCAAGTTATTGCGCTTTTTAGAGCACGGCGTATTCCGTCGTATCGGCGAAGAACAAGAGGTTAGCGTCGATGTACGTGTTATTTGTACGGCACAAAACCACCTCTATGAGCTAGTTGAGGCGGGGACTTTCCGCGAGGATTTGTATTATCGACTCAATGTGCTCGCGCTGAATGTACCACCACTCCGTGAACGTAAAGCGGATGCCGTGTTATTGGCTGAGCATTTTATTTCGCAAGCTTGTAAATCGCTCGGGCGCAGCTTGGTTAAACTGAGCCGCTCAGCTAAGGACCGTATTAAGACCTATCAATGGCCGGGTAACGTACGTCAGCTTGAGAATACGATGTTTCGTTCGGTGTCCATGCTCGATGGCGACGTGCTCGAGGCGAATGATGTTAAGTTGCCTGAAGTGCAAATAGATGATGACCCGTTAGCCATCGAAATTGAAGATATCAGTTTGGATGAGGCGGTGCGCCGTTTCGAGAGTACTGTACTTAAACGATTGTATCCAAGTTTCCCAAGTACGCGACAACTGGCACGTCGTTTGGGTTTATCGCATACGGCAGTCGCTAATAAACTGCGTGACTACGGAATCGGTAAGCAGCGCAAGAAAAGCCAGTCTTAAATAGCTGTAAACTTTTTACGACACGCTACAACAGTGTGTACAATTAAGTTTACGGCTTATTTATCAAAGTCCATGAGGAGAGCGCGTCTTAACGCGCTCTCTTTTTTTGTAAATAAAAGGTTACAAAGTTTGACGTGGCGCAACGATGGGTAGTTTTTACGCTTTACTCGCTCAATTTAACTAACCCCCCTAAAGTAACGATTACACAAAACAAAAAACACCCATGTAATCGAATACAGAAGGAAGTAGTTATGAGCGATATGAATTATAACCCACTCAACACCGACGGTTTTGAGTTTGTTGAGTACACTGCCCCTGATGCCAAAGGTATCGCAGCTCTTAAAGACTTGTTTGATAAGTTGGGCTTCACCGAAGTGGCTAAGCATAAAAGCAAAGAAGCGTGGCTGTATAAGCAAAACGATATCCAGTTCGTGATCAACTCACAAGTGGGTGGGCAAGCCGAGGAATTCGCTAAAAAGCACGGCCCAAGTGTATGCGGTATGGCATGGCGTGTGGCGGATGCCAAAAAGGCACTCGAGCATGCGTTAGATAATGGTGCGAAAGCATTCCCAGCGGACCAAGGCGTGATTGAAGACATCCCCGCGGTATACGGTATTGGCGAGAGCGCTCTGTACTTTATCGATAACTATCAGGATATGGCCGTTTATACTGACCACTTTGAATTCTATCCTGACTGGCAAGAAAAAATGTCGTCACATGCCGCAGGTCTATATGAAATTGACCACCTTACCCACAACGTATTCCGCGGCAACATGGATACTTGGGCTGGCTTCTACGAGCGTATCGGTAACTTCCGTGAGATCCGCTATTTCGATATCGAAGGTAAACTCACGGGCTTGTTAAGCCGTGCAATGACTGCACCGTGCGGAAAAATTCGTATCCCTATTAACGAATCGCACGACGACAAATCGCAAATCGAGGAATACCTGCGCGAGTATAACGGTGAAGGCATTCAACACATTGCATTGACCAGTGACAATATCTATAAAACGGTAAAAGATTTGCGCAGTATCGGGATGGAGTTCATGGATACTCCTGATACTTACTACGAGAAAATCAATGAGCGCGTAGAAGGTCATGAAGAAGACGTTGAGGCACTTCGCGACCAGCGTATTTTGATCGACGGCGCGCCGATGAAAGATGGCATCTTGCTGCAAATCTTTACCCAAACCGTGATTGGTCCTGTGTTCTTTGAAATTATTCAGCGTAAAGGTAACGAAGGTTTTGGTGAAGGTAACTTCAAAGCCTTATTCGAAAGTATCGAAGAAGACCAAATTCGTCGAGGAGTGTTGAGCGATGCGTAAGTGGATCAGCTTTCCCAAACAGGAAGGCGCGCATTCACGACAGGCTCATGCTGACTTTCCTGAGCAGGCGATGTATGAACGTGAAGCGGGTCGAAGTGGATTCTTCGGCCCTGCTACTCATTTCCATCATCAGCACGCACCGACAGGTTGGTCAGATTGGCAAGGACCGTTGCGTCCGCGCGCCTTCGACTTTAATCAACTGAAAGACCTAGACCAAGAAAACCCGTGGTTGGTAAATAATCTGCTCGAGAACGCTAACTGTAAGTTTCGTTTATGGCACTGCCAAAGCAAGATGAACTACCTGGTGCGCAATGCCGATGGTGATGACTTGCTGTTTGTTCATGAGGGCAGTGGTCATGTATTTTGTGATTACGGGCATATCAAGCTGGTTAAAGGCGACTACTTTCTCATTCCACGCTCAACGAGCTGGCGCATTGAGCCCGAAGAGCCTATGCAACTGTTGATGATCGAAGCGACAAATGGTGCGTATCAGTTACCTGAAAAGGGATTGGTCGGTAACCACGCGATTTTCGATCCGGCGGTACTGGATACACCGGCGATTGATGATGCCTTTAAGGCACAATATAGCGAAGAGCAGACGCAAACTTTCGTCAAACGTCACCAGCAGGTTTCGGTGATTACCTATCCGTTTAATCCGCTGGATGCCGTGGGTTGGCATGGCGATTTGGCACCGGTTCGACTTAATTGGCGTGATATTCGCCCACTGATGAGTCACCGTTATCACCTGCCACCCTCAGCGCACACTACGTTTGTTGCTGAGCGGTTTGTCGTGTGTACTTTTGTTCCGCGTCCAATCGAGAGTGACCCAGGCGCACTTAAAGTTCCGTTTTATCATAATAATGATGATTATGACGAAGTGTTGTTCTATCACGAAGGCGACTTCTTTAGTCGTGACAACATCGATCGTGGTATGGTGACCTTTCATCCGGCAGGCTTTACCCACGGACCGCATCCAAAAGCCTTTAAAGCGGGTCTAGAACATAAAAAGAAATTCACCGATGAAGTCGCAGTCATGCTCGACACGCGCGATGCATTAGAAGCATCCGACGCGGCAATGAGTGTTGAGAATCCCGACTACGTGTTCAGTTGGAAGGAGAAGTAAAACAATATGAAACTAGCAACCTATCGAAATGGTACGCGCGACGGCCAACTGATGGTCGTCAGCCGTGACTTAACCAAAGCAGTAGCCATTCCAGCCATCGCGAGTTGTATGCAAGAGCTCGTTGATAACTGGGACGAGCTTGCGCCAAAAGCTGACGCGGTTTATCAATCACTGAATCAAGGTGATGTTGAAGGGGCTGTGACATTTGAGCAGCATTTGTGTGAGTCACCGCTACCACGGGCTTATCAGTGGGCTGATGGCAGCGCTTACGTGAATCACGTTGAGTTGGTACGTAAAGCACGCGGCGCTGAAATGCCACCGAGCTTTTGGGAAGATCCTTTGATGTATCAAGGGGGCTCAGATGATTTTCTCGCGCCTCACGATGATATCGAGATGGCAAGCAATGAGTGGGGCATCGATTTCGAAGGCGAAATCGCAGTCATCACTGACGACGTCCCGATGGGGATTGAAGCCAAAGATGCCAGCCAACACATTAAATTATTGATGTTGGTCAATGATGTATCTTTACGTGGCCTGATTCCGGGTGAACTGGGTAAAGGCTTCGGCTTTTTCCAAAGTAAACCCTCATCTGCATTTTCGCCGGTTGCCGTCACCCCGGACGAGTTGGGTGACGCATGGCAAGACAGCAAAGTGCATTTACCGCTGTTATCACAATACAACGGAAAGCCTTTCGGTAAACCTAACGCGGGCGAAGACATGACATTTAACTTCGCGCAGTTGGTTGCTCACGCAGCAAAAACTCGCCATTTGGGTGCCGGTGCAATCATTGGTTCAGGTACAGTATCCAATAAGCAGGGCACCGATCATGGGACAGCGATCGCCGAAGGTGGCGTAGGGTATAGCTGTATTGCAGAAGTGCGTATGATCGAAACTATTCGTGACGGACAGCCCACAACCCAGTTTATGGACTTTGGTGATACCATTCATTTTGAAATGAAAAACGCCGATGGCGAGTCGATCTTCGGCGCTATCGACCAAAAAGTGGTGCAATACAAAGGACCGCAATAATGATGGAACTTTACGGATACTGGCGCTCAAGCGCCAGTTTTCGTGTGCGCTTAGGACTCGCATTTAAACAGTGCGACTATACTTATCATCCGGTTCACCTAGTCAAAGATGGCGGTGAGCAACATAGTGAAGCGTACCGGAAACTAAACCCTTCTGAACTCGTCCCGACATTGATTGACGGTGACGTAAAACTCAACCAGTCGCTAGCCATTCTCGAATATCTCGATGATTGTTACCCCGATAATCCTTTGTTACCCACGGAACATGTTGCCAAAGCGCAAGTGCGTGCGCTCGCCTATGATCTAGCGTGTGAGCTGCAACCCGTAACCAACTTGCGTGTATTGCAATATTTGACGGGCACGCTTAAATGCAGTGATGAACAGAAAGTTGAATGGATCCACCACTGGGTTACGAAGAGCTTTACCGCATTTGAACAGCGTCTTGCCGATTATGCAGGTGATTATTGCTTTGGAAATTCGGTAACATTAGCGGATATTTGTTTGTTGCCGCAGGTATACAATGCGCTCCGATTTAACGTGCCGCTAGACGACTATCCAAATCTAGTGCGTGTGCACAGCAATTTGTTAAAACTGGATGCGGTTCAACAAGCCTTACCGGAAAATCAACCCGACGCACAATAAAGGAAATCAGTATGCAAAAATCCCGTTTGGTGATCGCACTGAGCGCGGCGCTCGTTACTGCGTCTTGCGCATCCACTCAAAGCACGGTTGCGCAATCTACAACCACTCATAAAGCGCCCACACCGGCGACTTTAAAAGCAGACCCACTGGCTTCGGCTGAAGGCGTGGCTGAACTTACCCTTGAGCAAATCATGGCTGATCCCGACTGGATGGGTCGTTTTCCTGAAAACGCGTTTTGGAGCTTAGACGGTCAAGATATCTTGTTCTACCAAAAGCGTGAAGGTAGCGAAGTTCGCGACTTAATGATAATCAAGGGTGGACAAGGAAAACTGCAGGCTGTGCCACTCTCAGAGCAACACCTATATATCGCTGACGAAAAAGAATCGTCCGTGGCGGGTGACTGGTTAGCATACACCTATAAAGGTAATGTGTTTGTCCGTTTTGGTAATGGTGAGGTGAAGCAACTCACGCGTGATAGCGAACGTCAGCACAACCTTCAAGCAATGGCGGATGGTTCGCTAAGCTATCAACAAGGTCAGCAGTTCTTTCGTATCGACGTACGTTCAGGTTTGTCACAGCAAATCGCTGATATCCAGTTCGCTGATGAACCACAAGCTAATGAAGCGCCGGCTGACTATATCGCTAAGGAAGAACAGAAGCTGATTCAGTTCGTACAGAAAGAGCGTAAAAATCGTGCCGAACAGTTTGAATATCAGCAGCAGTTACAGCAACAAAATGACACATTAGCGCCGCAGGCGTTTTATCTTGATAAACGTATGCAATGGGTCGATGGACGCCTGTCGCCGAACGGACGTTACCTGTTGGTTGCTATGTCCGAGCCACAGAGTTGGCGCGATGACGGCGATATCATGCCGAACTACATCACTGAAGATGGCCGCATTGAGCCGGAGAAAGTGCGTCGCCGTGTCGCCGATGCAAAACCTCAGCAACATCAGTTAGTGTTGCTGGATCTGCAGAAGCATACTCAAACGAGTTTGACCTACAACACACTCGACGGCTGGAACGAAGACGTATTGGCCGCGGTAAAAGCTGAGAATGCCAAGGCGGAAGGGCAGTCATACGAAAGCAAAAAAGAACCACGTGCTATTCAGTTGATGGCTGACTGGGGCTGGGAAAACGGTGCGATTCAGTGGAACGAAGAAGGTTCGGAAGTGGCCGTCATGCTCGAAGCTTGGGACAACAAGGATCGTTGGATTGCGACCGTCGACTTCGGCGCCAAACAGTTAGAGCAACAAGATCGCTTACACGACGATGCATGGATTAATTACACACACAATGAGTTTGGTTGGGTCGATGAAGATACGCTTTGGTTTATGTCCGAAGCGGATGGCTACTCACACCTATATGCGCGTGATCTTGATCAACAAACCACGCAGTTAACTGAAGGCCAATACGTGGTTGAAACACCGACACTATCGGCTGATAGCAGTCAGTTGTACTTTCAAGCCAATCAACCTCACCCCGGTATTTATGAGATTTACCGTGTTGCAGTAGATGGCTCAAGTGAGCCTGAACAGCTCACTGACTTAGGTGGAATGACGGGCTACGAATTAAGTCCAACGAGTGAACGGTTATTACTCACGTATTCGACTCCTTTGATGCCGCCTGAGCTTTACGTCAAGAATGCTGACGCGACAGATGAAGCGCAGCGCCTCACTCACACCGTATCTGAGAAATTCTTAAGTATCGACTGGACCGCGCCGGAAATCGTGCCAATTGCTTCATCCCACGTAGATGAACCGATTTATACGCGAGTATACAAGCCGGAAGGTTTTGATGCCGAACGTGCTGAAGAGTATCCAGCAGTAGTCTTTATTCACGGCGCGGGTTACCTGCAAAACGCGCATATGGGCTGGTCCGGCTATTTCCGTGAGTTTATGTTCCATAGCTTCCTTAACAAGCAAGGTTATGTCGTTGCCGATCTCGACTACCGAGGTTCGAAAGGTTACGGACGTGATTGGCGCACCGCTATCTATCGCCAAATGGGCACACCTGAGGTTGAAGATTTGGTCGACGTAACGGATTGGCTACAAACCAATGTGAACGTTGATGGCGAGCGTATGGGTACTTATGGTGGCTCGTATGGTGGCTTCTTAACCTTTATGGCGCTATTTAAAGAACCTGGGTTATTCCAAGCCGGTTCGGCGCTGCGTCCAGTGACTGACTGGGCACATTACAACACGGGTTATACGTCCAATATTTTAAACCTACCGCAGGATGATGCGATTGCTTATCGCCGTAGCTCACCCATTTACTATGCGGACGGTTTAGAGGACGCCTTGTTAATTAACTCACCGATGGTGGATGACAACGTATTCTTCCAAGACAGCGTACGCCTTGTGCAACGTTTGATTGAGTTGAAAAAGACCGACTGGGAAACCGCGATTTATCCCGTGGAGCCGCACGGATTCCGTCAGCCGGAGAGTTGGTTAAACGAATACCGTCGTATCTACAAGCTGTTTGAGGAAAACTTACAGCAGGATTAATCCTGCTGTGTTTTCTGCCTGTTTACGGCGTCAGCTAACCGACGCCGTTGCAGGAACCAAGTCACTCCGCCAGCAATCATGCCGGCTGCATGAATCAAGGCGACATCCGGGCCGACAAAATGGTCAGGTCTAAAGCCTGCTAGCTCTGCAATTACTTTACCCAGTAAAGCCACAATGACTGCGAGGTACCAAGGCTGCTTGAGTGTCGCATTGATGAGGCACACTAAAAGCAAACCATGCAGTACTCCCGATAATCCGACATATTCTATCGTCTCTGGCCACAGCCATAGCAGACCACCGCTTATTACACTGATCAGCAGGTAATTATTGAATAACTGACGCATATCGAATTGGTCATTAAAAATGCCGACGACCAATGCGAGTCCAGCCATATTAAATAGCCAGTGATTCCAACCTAGGTGGAGCAAGGGCGCTGTTACTAAACTCCAAATCTTGTCACTCAATTCAGCACTATTAAATGCGAGCACGTCATGACCGGGCAGCCATTGGATAATCGCCGAAATACAAATGATGAGTGCGGCGGCCATCGCACCACTAGTGAGTGACTGATTTTTATTCATAAGCGTTTGCCTGTTACCCTGTAGCTCCGTATGATAGAAGTCACTACTTGTACCAGATGTTAGGGCTATCATGAAGTCAATTAATACCTCGCATTGGATTTTATCGTCTATCGCGGCTGCTTTACTCGCGGCTTGCTCACCCGCTCAATCCGGTGCCAGCGCAACAGCTGCACCACAAGATTCAGAACCGAAACAAGAAGCGCGTGAGCCTGAGATGGCTACGGGGTTTGCGGATAAAAAAGCGGTCGTAACGGATCAGTTTATGGTCACCGCTGCTAACCCTCATGCAGTCGAGGCAGGTTATAAGGTGTTAAAAGAAGGTGGTAGCGCTGTTGATGCCGCTATCGCAGTACAAGCCATGTTAGGTTTAACCGAGCCACAATCCTCTGGGATCGGTGGCGGCGCGTTTATTCTTTACTGGGATAACGAGCAACAAAAACTGTATACCATTGATGCTCGCGAAACGGCTCCTAAAGAGGCGACGGAAGCTTTGTTTCTTGACCAA